>NZ_VVIN01000060.1:0-21787 GCF_008711145.1 Arenibacter lacus | reverse complement strand
AATGCAAAATTTATCCTCAAATTCCTTGAAGAAAAAACTCTTGGTGAATAATGCGGGATAATGCAGACCCTTGTGTAGTTTCAACTTAAACTCTCCCTGATTGTTTGTGGTAGTAAATACCATTGATCGATCACTGTCCGCCGGTTTTGCAATTAGTGTTGAATAGGCTAAGGGAATGTTTAAACTATCGGAAACAGTACCGTTTAAAGTTACGACTTGTGCATTGGCTCCAATACAAGCAAAAAAAATAATGAATATAATAACGTTGTTCATCATCAATAAGAGAGACTATGATTTATTGTCGTTGCCCTTTTCTGGCATTATTTAATCTTTCTATTAATGCTATATACTCCTGTTCCGACACATTTTTTCCTTTCGGTTTTTTTATCTTTATTTCTTCTTCGGGATTCAGCTCAATTTTTGTAGCGGTATACAATATTTTCCCCTTATCGTATTCCGCTATTAGTTCTAAGGTCAAACCTGGTAGGCCATTAAAATTTTGAATCCCAAAAGGGGTGGGTATTTCCGGAGTGTACCAAACTATAACTGGACCTATAAGTTTCATTTGTGGTATACTTTGTGAATCTACATCTGCGATCGCCTTGTAGCAAGTATAATTTCCTATTTTTTTAGTCTCTTGGGTAAGTTTCCAATTAACACTATTTAAGTCCACTAAAATTTCCTTTGTCCAAAAGCTCTGATAAAACTTTTCTTTGGTTTCCAAATTAGTATAATAAATATTGTCATGCCCAGCAATTCTACCAGTTCTATTGGGTTTGTATCCCAAGCTCTTTTTTGTTGGCAAATCAAACTCAGCCTGGTATAGACCTTCTGTTCCCGATATAAATAAATGAAAATTCATAGGGCTTGAGGAGGAAATAGCATTTATTTCCGTATCTCTTGCTACTTGGGTTAGGGTAGAGTCTTTAACTAAACGATTATAATAATCTTGATTGCTCAAAGTGGCTTGATAGACAATCTTTGCTTTAATAAGTTGTGCATAGGAAAAATTAAAGGAAAATAACAGGACTAGTATGATAATTAATTGCTTCATTTTAGAGTTTTTAAAATAAGCCTATTTGTTAGTAGTGGGCTTACTAATTAATGTTTTCTTATTTTTAAATATCCATTACTTCTGAAATTTGAAAGTTTAAATCGCGTCCAATAATTCCCGTCATTCCGCTTCGCAATTAGGATTGAATAAACTAATGAAATATTCAAGCTAACATAAACAGTACCGCTTAAAGAAACAACTTGTGCATTGGCTCCAATACAAACAAGGAAAATAATGAATATAATAACGTTGTTCATCATCAATAAGAAAGACTATGATTTATTGTCGTTGCCCGTTTCTGGCATTATTTAATCTTTCTATTAATGCTATATACTCCTGTTCGGACACATTTTTTCCTTTCGGTTTTTTTATCTTTATTTCTTCTTCGGGATTCAGCTCAATTTTTGTAGCGGTATAAAATATTTTCCCCTTATCGTATTCCGCTATTAGTTCTAAGGTCAAACCTGGTAGGCCATTAAAATTTTGGATCCCAAAAGGAGTTGGTATTTCCGGAGTAAACCAAGCTACAACCGGGCCTATAAGTTTCATTTGTGGAATATTTTGTGAATCTAAATCTGCAATTGCCTTGTAACAAGTATAATTTCCTATTTTTTTTGTCTCTTGAGTAAGTTTCCAATTAACACTATTTAAGTTCACTAAAATTTCCTTTGTCAAAAAACTCTGATAGAACTTTTCTTTGGTTTCAATATTGGTATAGTAAACAAAGTCCTGCCTGCCAACGCTAGCTGTTTGATTCATCAACAATCCTAATCTTTTGCTAGTCATTAGGTCATATTCTGCTTTGTATAAAGATTCATTTCCGTTAAAAAACAAATGAAAATTTGTAGGAACGGCATCATTAGCTCTCTTAACCCAATGTTCCTTCCTAAATGTCGGCATCAAAGTATCCTTATTTAAACGCTCTAAATAGGAATTAGTGTTTAGGGTTGCTCGGTAGGTGACTTTTGCCTTTAGGTTTTGGGAATGAATGAGATTGATGGAATTTAAAACTAAAAATAGAATAGTGATTAATTTCATTTTGATTGGTATTGGTTCAAAATCAAATATAACTAATTATTTAGTTTTAACTAGTTATTTAGTTGAGTTTAGGCAGGTAGGGCCACAGTTCTTGGCAACTGACTGTTTATAGAAGGGAAAATCCAAAGTTCACTAGGGTTTAGTATTGGATAGTTCCTGAAGTCTGGCGATCAGCTGTCCCGTACTTGGCCGGGGCAGGTTGCCGTCCAATAGCCTCCCCTGTTCGTCAAAGAGCAGATAGCGCGGTATGGTTATTTCGCTATTTTCTCCCAATTGGGCTCTTAGGCTTGAATCAATCTTGTCGCCTGCTAGGAAATGACTACCTTTTAAACGGTGCCGTCGTATGGTCTTTTCCCAATTCTTGCGTGCCCGCAGTCGGTCGAGCGAGACATACAACGCCTCGATGCCCAACTTGTCCAGTGCCGGTTTCACTTCATCGATAAATCCGAATTCCTGTATGCAGGGAGCGCACCAGGTGGCCCACAAATCTACAAAGACCTTTCTGCCCGAGAACCGTCCTTGTATAAGTGAATCCAATGTATTGCCCTGATATTCGGCGATCAGGGCGAGGCTATCGGCCCCTAGCGAAGCAAACGGATATACGGCGCGTTCCCTTCGTTCATTATCGCAGTCCAGGTCATCAAAGTACCTGTCCTGGAACTCGGCAATATAGGCACTTTTGGGAAAGGTCTTTTTAAACTTGTGGAACCGTCGTAAATCCTCGCAAATGGGGTTCTCCTCATGATCTCTACTCAGGAGGAGCTGTGTGGCCATCATCTTTTCCTGTAGCTCTACGGGGGCATAGGCATAGTGTGCGAATTTATCCGGCCAAATGCCGAGCTCCTCCCTGCTTCCAGGTAGCAGTCCCCGAGCTATCAACCGACATTTGTTCTCGGCATTTATTGTTCTATTAATTCCCAAGTTGAACCGATAGCGCTCAGAAAACGGGTCGTATTTCATAAAGAAATGTGTCAATATCATGTCGATGTTCTCTTTTTTAAGGGCCGAGGTTTTGGGGTATCGATAGGCATGTGACATAATATGGTGTACGGCGCTAAGCATCTTGCCTTCCAATTGGGTCTTCACCCTATCATGGAACGACGGGGTAATCTGTTCTTTTTTCAAGAGATTATCGAATGGGACAAACAGGCTGTCCATAATTCGCTCCGTTTTCTGTATGACAGTATTGGGCGAATCGGCGATCTGCCTAATGGCTCGATCAAGTACATTTACAAGGTCGATGACACGCAAGAGGCTTGATTCGAAGATAAGGTCATGCCCTTTGGCATTCTTACCCGTAAAGGTAACATCAAAGTAGGGAACGGACCTTTTAATGGTCATACCTATTTCTCCTTCACCATCGCAAATCAGATGGATGCTGGGAATGGCCTCACTGCTTGCCAAAACGATAACACTTGTAGAATCTGGCGAGGCGAAGGCCTTTTTAAAATGGCCATTTAAGATGGGGACGCTGTCATAACCTCTAAAATGACTAGAGGCATTTGTATCTAAAAATCTATGGAACGCAACATATGACGTATCAGGAGCATTCAGAACAGTACCGGTGATACTCACTTTTGGGGTTTGTTTGGTATTTTTGGAACACGATAAGGTTAAAACCCATGTACATAAACATATTACTATTAACAGACGATGTGTCATATTATTTTTCATCTTTTTAAGGTTGGTTAAAAACCAAATATAACTAAATTGTTAGTTTAAACTAAGCTTTTAGTTAGATGTTTATTACTCTCTATTTTCTTTCATGATACGGAGGTTCGAAAGGACTACTTAAAGAATAAATGGAAAAAGGCAAAAGTCCCATAAATCGACAATTTTTAGAACCAGAACAAAAGGAGCCTTCTGTAAAATATGGGAAGTTCCATTTGACGTTCTTTTAAGTAGTCCCGTAATTCACCTTTTTCTGAACTTACAAAGTATATTTGAACGACCTATGAAATAAACCATTTGGAGGTTTTTTCAAAGTCTAATTGAATGCGGGGTTTAGTAAACTGTAGTGGATTGGTGTTTTGGTTCATGAGACCCTTCTTCTTAACTAGAACTTTTCAAAAAGATGATTTTAGACTTTATATATTCTACATTTTTGGGAAAGCCTACAAAAGCCCTAACCTTACCTATACGATTAATACGAACTTTCCATTCATAGATTATTATTCAGTTAAAAGGTTGCTTTGAACGTATGCCAACGACAGCTTAATGGTCATTGTATATTAATTTCCAGCTTTTTAATATTAAGGATAAAAAATTATGGAAATCGATTTATAGAACGACCTCATAAAATCATTTTCTACAATTAGTTGTAGTTCCGGTAATTCTCCTTTTACGTAATTTACAAAGTATTGATAATCGCCCCCTTGAAATAAACGCCATGGATGTTTTTTGAAAGTCTAAATAGACGTGGGGTTAATTACTGCTACTTACAGCCCCTTCAAACCTATTTTTTAACAATGATTTATTAAATCGCAAGTCAATAATATGTTATTTTGCGTATATTGTATGTAAATAAAGCTTAAAATTATGGCAACAATTAGAAAATCATTGACTATTACCACTTCTCAAGAGAAATGGATAAAGCTGCAAATTGAAAATGGTGGTTTCGCCAATGACAGCGAATATATGCGACATCTAATACGTTTAGATGAAGAACGCAATAGGGAGTTTTTAATGACCAAGGCAGCAATACAAGAAGGCTATGATAGCGGTGTGAGCCCTAAAAATAGGTCTGTTGAAGAAATTGTTGAGGCGGCCAAAAATCGCAAAAACAACAGAATTCAAAGCACGAAGAATGTCTAGCTATAATTTATCGTCGAAGGCTGATAGCGATATCGACGATATAGTAGATTATACTTTAGAGACTTGGGGCGAATCACAGACACATGATTATGTTACCGATTTATTACAGTTCTTACAGACTCTTGCCGACAGTTCCGAAATAGGGCGTAGTGCTTCTGAATATGCACCATCACTAAAAAAATATAATTTCAAAGCGCATACAATATTTTATGAACCGACCAAAAACGGCATATTCGTTGTTCGCATTTTAGGACAGCGGCAGGACTTTAAGAAACACCTTTAAACTTTAATTTACTGTTTGGAAAAGTCTAAATAGAAGTGGGGTTTAGTAAACTTTAGAGGATTAATTTTGTTCCAAAAAAGGTTCGTTTTACGGGACTATCATGTTTCGGAAAAAATATGCGCCTTAAGTACATTCACCATTTACGCCCGGTCATACACCATACCGACGGCGCGAATGCTTCTTAAGATATTCTTTTCTTTTTCGGGTTTTGTAGATTGGAAAACAATGAAATGATTTCAACATTATCATTATTGATCCTATAATATAGATTGTTGTATTTCTCAACAACAGCTTATCGAATCCCTGCTTTCTTCGTTGAAGATGGGAATAATACAGAATTTTTAGAAATTAATTCAATGGTATGGTCAAGTTTTGCAGAAAATTTTCTCAACTCTCGTTCGGTCCAATTGGTTTCCAAATAATCGATAGTTTCTATTAATTCGGATAGAGCGTGGTCAGTCCAAACAATTTTAAAGCCACTTCTCATAAATTTTCTTTGCGGATGAGTGAGAAGAGAGTTTTCCGTCATCAGCATCTTGAATCCCTTTCTCAATAGACGATTTTTCTTGGGACGCAATCTCATTCCACCAGTCAGTTCTTTCTTTTTCTCTCAGTTTCATCAGCTTATCGATTAAGGACTTATCGTTCAGAGTTGAAAGCCACTGAATCAATTCGATTTTCTTATTTTGAAGATTTATACCCATAGTCTCAAAGTTACTAATTTCGTACAATATCTCAATCTATCTAGAATGCATTTTGCTGCAATAAACGTAGAGATGATATCATTCAACATTTATTTATTTCAGGAACACCATTAAATTAATATTTTTTTTGTGAACAAGCATAGCTCCAAAAAAGGTTCCTTATAATAAACTATCAAAAATTAGCTGTTTAGCAACCATAGGAACAATTTGCAAACCGCGAAGAAGACGCCCTATGCCTTAAGGTAAAAGTTAAACCAAAAAGTGACAGGACGGTCCGCCGAACTGGTACAAAAATTGAATCTGGGTCAGCAGAAAAATGCCGAAGTTCAAAGATCAATACAAAACCACGGCAAGTCTGCCGAAATACGACTCCATAAAAATCGCTAAAAAGAAAGCTTTCCCCTAGAAGGAGACCGGATCCGCCAACAAGATATTCAGCCATGACCTATGTACGGACCGATTACTTAATTATTGTGCAACGTTATTTTTTATCTTTCAATATTTTCAAAATTTTTTTAGGATTTTGTCTATTGTCCCAAAAAGCTGTGATGATAATTTCTGTGTCATTAAATTTATAGTAAATACTAAAGTTACCTAATGAAGCAACTCTTGTATCTTTGAAATCTGTAGCTTTGTAAATCAGAGGTTTTTCGGCTATCTGTTATGTTCTTTCCGAAACTAGCTTTAAAAGTTTTTTCGAGTAACTATTTGATTTGTTTCTTTTAACCCAATATTCTAAAATTCCCACGAACTGAATGTCAGCTGTTCGTGTCCAAACTACATTGCGTTTAGCCATTCCAAATTCCTTTTATTCATTGCTTCTTGAGAAATCAGTTTTCCTAATTTTATATCTCGTTCACTCATTTCCAGCATTATTTTCTGTTCTTTGGTCAATTCAACCATTTCAGGGTCAGAGGAACTCGATGTAATTATTTTGTCAAGAGCCACTAAAAAGTCTTTATTTTTAATCGATAGAATTTTGTCAATCAATCCGTTTCGTATATTATCTAATGTTGCCATTTTCATTTAAATTTATTTTATAAATATCCGAATATTTGGTCCTTTTTCCCAATGTTACACAACCGCAGTCTGTCTCAAAACTACCTTTTAACGGTTGAAAACAGGATTTTTATTTGATATTCGGAAAGTAAACAGGAATGAGTTGAAATATTGCACTTTGCTCTATAAAATCAATTTTAGGGCCTTTTTTTTAAGCGAAAGGTGCCTTTCCAGACCAAAATGAAGCAAAGCAAACCTACCAGGAAGTTTCATGCCAAGGTTTAGCATTCTTTTAAGATTGTATGCTAACGCTATCAAGCCAAAATCGGCTGAAGCGCTCTGGAGCCCTTTTTTTTTGGTCATAATGCGGTCAAATCCCTCCCGAAGGCTCGGGATCGTTTCATAGTGCCAAATGGATGTTCTACCAATGCTTGTCGCTGTTGATATACTGATTCATTTTGCGAGACCCGGGTAGCAATGTCCTAGATGTTTAAGGGTGAACTCGCTTCGTTGTATGAAGTTGCCATTGACCTTGGCAGTGGTGCATTCATGACGTAAGGGGCAGCTTTTGCATGCCTTGGTTTTATATTGTTTAAAAGTGTAGTTTCTTGCCTTGTACCGGAAGAACTCTACACCATAATCACCAATAAAAAAGCCAAGGGCAAGAAAAGATCCATAGTAGCCATATTAATTGTGTATTCCTGTTGCCATTTTCTGTGTATTCCTAATTTACCTAAAACTGTGCAGATTTAATTTCGATTACAAGGAGTCAGGATTTAAGGGATCCCAAAAATGTTTATAAATTGTTTATAAATGGAATTTAACCGTAAAATAAACAAGGCTTCCAATTTCTCGGAAGCCTTGTTTTTACTACTGTGGGCCCTACTGGATTCGAACCAGTGACCCCCTGCTTGTAAGGCAGGTGCTCTGAACCAACTGAGCTAAGAGCCCCACTATTTCATTTCAAAAAATTTGCTTTTAGCTTCTCGGGGCGCGCCCCTTGCTGTAAGCAGGTGCAAATATAAGACAGTTTTTTACTTCTGCAAAAGAAAACCAAAAAAAATATCAAACTATTTCTGCAACCACAAAAGTACTCCCTCCTACAAAAATGAAGTCGGCCTTATCAGCTGATTTTTTTGCAGATTCAAACGCCTCAGCAACAGATGCATACGCTTCACCCTTTAAACCACAAGCCACTGCCCGCTCTTTTAAAGCTGCCACAGCTAACCCCCTTGGAATATTTGGTCTACAAAAATAATACTGTGCATTTTTCGGAAAAAGAGGAAATATTTGCTCCAAATCCTTTTCCTTAACAAATCCGAGCACCATATGCAGCTTGTCTGCTTTCTGTTTTTTTATCTGATCCAAGACAATAGTGAGCCCCTCTGTATTATGGGCAGTATCACACACTACTAAGGGGTTCTCCCCCAATACGTGCCATTTACCCATCAAACCAGTATTCACAGATACTTTATCTAGCCCATTAACTATATTTGATTCTGTTATAGAAAACCCTTTTAATTCTTTAATGGCAGCCACCACCCCTTTTACATTTTTGGACTGATACCCCCCCAGCAAAGAAGTTTTATAGGTACTAGGTACTACTTCACTCGCAAAAACTATCTTAGAACCCATATCCTGAGCTACCTCAGAAAAAACCACTGCCGTCTCCTCTTGAAGCTCGCTGATTACCACAGGGACGCCCGGCTTTATAATACCTGCTTTTTCATAGGCAATCTTTTGAATGGTATCTCCCAACACCTCTACATGGTCATATCCTATATTAGTAATCAAGGAAACCTCCGGGATAATAATATTGGTAGAGTCTAACCTCCCCCCCATGCCCACTTCTATAATAGCAATATCTACCTCCTCCGATTGAAAGTATTGAAACGCCATACCCACTGTCATTTCAAAAAAGGACAATTTATGAGCCTCCAAAAACACTTTGTTTTTTTTAATGAAGTTAACTACATACTCCTCTGGCACTAGCTTACCATCTACCTTTATCCGCTCACGAAAATCTTTTAAATGTGGGGAGGTGTACAGCCCTGTCTTATAACCAGCCTCTTGCAAAATAGAGGATAACATATGGCTACTAGACCCTTTTCCGTTGGTCCCTCCAACATGGATACTTTTAAATTTCCTTTCCGGATTGCCCAGAAACTCCGTAAAACTACGTATGTTATCTAGTTTAGCATTAAAGGCAGACGCTCCTTTCTGCTGGTACATGGGCAGCTGGACAAACATCCACGCCAAGGTTTCCTGATAAGTCATTGCGTATTGCAGGTTGAATTAAAAATAATGATATACTGTTAAAAAAATGGAGAGCACTTTAGTTCTATACTTGTTGATAGGCCATTTAAAAGACCCACTAATTTCCATGAAAATTACTCCCCCAATTTGAAGTTAACAACTACAAAACCGGTTTGCTGTGACGGGGCATTGGCATCTAGATTCCATTTATGCATTAAAGCGGTTTGTTTAGCTGGAGCCAACAGACAGGGATGATTATTGGTAGTACCTTTTACTCCCGGGGTGGCTTCTACCACGTCTCCATTCCTATTCACTACTATCCTAACTACTACCCTACCTTCCTCATTACATTCTTGCGGCACTTTCCCTTGATTAACTAACGACCTGCCCTTAAGCCCATATCCCCCGCTTCCAGTACCAGCGCCAGGACTACCGTAATAACTTGTAGCATAAGGGTCACCTTCCGGACTCCCCTTATCCCCAGTCTGATTGTCATCACCTTCGCTTCCAGTGGCGGCACCGTCAGATTTATTAATGCCCCCGATAAGTTGATCTAATTTATTCCTTTTCGCTTCTTGCTCGCGTTTAATCTTCTCTTCCGCTTCCTTCTTCTCACGCGCAATCCTATCTGCTTCCGCCTGGGCTTTCTTAGCAGCCTCTTTAGCCTTGCGTGCTGCTTCTTGTTGCTGTTTAATTAAAATAGACTCCTCATCCTCTTGGGTAAGGACTTTTTCTATGGGTTTCTCCTCTGCCACCTGTTCTTGAGGAACCTGCTCTTGCACTTTTTCCTCTATCACCTCGGGTTTATTAACCGGTTGGGATTTTATTTTTTCCTTGGGCTGAACCTTTCCGCTTCCATATTCCATGGTACCAAAATTAATGGTAATACCACTTTCCAATGGGGGATCCATATAGGTAAGTCCAATATAAAAAAGTAAAAGCAGGAGCACGCTAAGCAACAAGGTTGTAAGCGTAAAGGATTTCTTTTTATGTTTTGTATTGAATAATGCCATTAATTGGGGCGCACTGCCAAAATAACCTTGTAATTATTTCTATTGGCAATATCCATCACATTTACGGCCTCTTTAATGGCCACGCTTTCTTCTGCTCGTAGAATAATCGTAGGTTTCTCCTTTCCCTCCAGTGCTTTTTTTAGTTCAATTTCTATGTATTTCCCGTTAATTTTTTGGTTGTCCACAAAATACTCGAGGTTCTTATTGATACTCACCGATACATTCTGGGTATTAGTAGACTTCCCTTTTGCTTTAGGCAGCAATAAATCCAACGCATTTGGAGAATTTGCTGTCAACATAAAGAAAATGAGCAATAAGAATACGATGTCCGTCATGGACGACATGCTAAAATCTGGACTAACCTTATTTCTTCCTTTTAGTTTCATATATTCTAGCCTACAGGGGTTCGTTCAATAAATCCAAGAACTCTACGGCATTGGCTTCCATTTTATGGACTACCTTATCGGTTCTGTTCACCAAGTGATTATATCCAATATAGGCAATAATCCCAACTATTAAGCCGGCTACCGTAGTAGTCATAGCGGTATAGATACCCGCAGCCAATGAGCCCATTTCTGCCTGTCCCCCACTGGAGGCCATTTCGTGAAAGGCCAAGATCATTCCAATTACAGTTCCCAAGAAACCAATCATAGGTGCAGCCCCGGCTACCGTAGCCAAAACACTTACGTTCTTTTCCAGTTTATAAACCTCTAGGGTACCTGCATTTTCAATGGCCGTATTGATATCATCTAAAGGTTTTCCGATTCTGGAAATTCCTTTTTCCGTTAACCTGGCCACAGGGGAGTCGGTCTGCGCACACAATAGTTTTGCTGCTTCCAACTTGCCATTAGTAACATGATCCCGTATTTGGTTCATGAAATTACTATCTATCTGAGACGCCGCCTTAATGGCAAAAATTCGTTCAAAATAAATATATAGCGCCACAAAGAGCATGGCAAAGAGCACAGAAATAATCAGGATACTCCCCGTACCCCCACTAACTATTAAATCGATTGCTGATAGGGTCTTCTCTTCCGACACTAATTCCTCTATTCCTGCCTCTTGGGCAAGGTCTTGTAACAATATCATAAATTCTCTTTTATACGTGTTGCCTTAATAACGTTTTTTTGGGTTTTAAATTATCTGTTCTTCGCAAAATTTCCTCCCTATGGTCAACTTCCATAAAAAGGCCGTATGGGCGTAGTTAAAAGGGCAAGTGAACAAGACCTGCCAATTTTTTATACCCATGTACAGCGCAAAAACTTAAGACCAATTAAGGAGAAAGTTCATTGCAAATATCTTACAAATAACAGAACTTCAATAATCGTTCCCAAGATCGATTTTGATTTGGCTAAATTAATTGTTTTAATGCAATTTCAAATCCTGTTTTACTAAGATTGATTTTGGTATTATTTGCTTTGAATATATTTAGAAGTGCCTTTCTAATGGTTTTGGAGGTATCCTCAAAAATCAATTTATCATCCAAAGGCACCCTTCCTTCCATAAAATAGGCGAAAACACGGGCCATTCCACAATTGGAAACAAAGTCTGGAATTAAACTTATCTGCTGGTCCGTAAATTGCATGGTAGGTCCAAAAAAGATCTCTTTATCCGCAAAAGGTACATTGGCCCCACAGCTAATAACTTCTAATCCGGTATTGATCATGGTAGAGATTTGATCTTTTGTTACCAATCGGGAAGCAGCACAGGGCATAAATACTTCTGCAGGCAGACTCCAAAACCTTTGGTTCATTTCCTCAAAAGGAATCATATTTTCCGCATTAAGGGTATTCCCGTCTTTATTTAGGTACATAGTGGTCATTTCTTCCAGGGTAAAACCCTCCTCCTTTATCACTCCCCCTGTCCTATCCAAAATACCCACTACCTTTGCGCCCATTTTGGTCAAATAAAAAGCTGCAGCAGAACCTACGTTCCCAAATCCCTGTACTATGGCTCTTTTCCCTACTACCGAACCATTTTGCAATTCGTAGTAATGCTTAACAGCCTCTGCAACTCCAAATCCGGTAATGAGATCTGCTACGGTATACTTTCTGGAGGGATCGGGTGAAAACTCTGCATTTTCCAACACCTTTACTACACCCAACCTCAATTGTCCTATCCTATTGATCTTATCGGCCTCCGTTGGTTTAAAATGTCCATTAAAAACACCTTCCTGTGGATGCCAAACCCCGGCTTCTTCCGTAATGGGAATCACCTCCTGTATCTCATCTACATTTAAATCTCCTCCGGTTCCATAATAGCTTTTTAACAAGGGGGCAACTGCTTTATACCAGCGTTGCAGCACCTCATTTTTTCTAGGGTCCTTAGGATCAAAATTAATTCCGGATTTTGCGCCCCCAATAGGAGGGCCCGAAACCGTGAACTTAACTTCCATTGTCTTTGCCAAAGACAACACCTCGTTTAGGTCTAACCCTTCCCGCATTCTGGTACCTCCACCGGCCGCACCACCACGCAGGGAATTAATCACCGCCCATCCTTCTGCATTGGTCTCTGCATCTTTCCAGTTAAAAACTATCTCGGGAGGCTTCTCCTCAAACTTTTTAAGTAATTCCTTCATTTGCTTAACCTTCCTTTTATGTGTATAGATTGGGGAAATCGCTACAACCTTGATATATGCAATACCTTAAGTTTTAGTGACGATTATTAGTAACACCCCTTAATAAGCTAAGGATTATTCCTTTATAGGAACCCTAACTAACAAATATAGAAATATAGATCAGTTTTTAAACTTTTTATTCATCCTATTTATTTCATTGGATACCATTATATTTGTTACAACCTCTTAAATTTTCAATAATGGATTTCACACTATCGGAAGAACAATTAATGATTCAACAAGCAGCAAGGGATTTTGCCCAAACCGAATTACTTCCTGGAGTAATAGAGAGGGACGATGCCCAAGAGTTTCCATCAGAACAAGTGAAAAAAATGGGGGAACTAGGGTTTCTTGGCATGATGGTAGACCCTGCCTATGGCGGCAGCGGCATGGATACCATCTCCTACGTGTTGGTTATGGAAGAGCTCTCCAAGGTAGACGCCTCATCGTCCGTTGTGGTTTCGGTCAATAATTCTCTGGTCTGTTGGGGATTGGAAACGTACGGTAGTGACATGCAGAAAGAAAAATATCTAAGCAGACTGGCGAGTGGTAAATGCATTGGCGCCTTCTGTCTTTCCGAACCTGAAGCGGGCAGTGACGCCACTTCCCAAAAAACCACCGCTTTGGATAAAGGAGACCATTATCTTTTAAACGGTACAAAAAACTGGATTACCAATGGTAGCACGGCCGATATTTATATTGTAATTGCACAAACAGATTTAGAAAAAGGACATAAGGGGATCAATGCCATAATTGTGGAAAAGGGGATGCCAGGATTTGTTATTGGCCCCAAGGAGAATAAATTAGGCATACGCGGTAGCGACACCCACTCCCTCATCTTTAACGATGTTAAAGTACCCAAGGAAAATAGAATTGGCGAGGATGGATTTGGCTTTAAATTTGCCATGAAAACCTTGGCTGGCGGAAGAATAGGAATTGCTGCACAAGCGCTGGGAATTGCAGCAGGAGCTTATGAGCTCTCCTTAAAATATGCCAAAGAAAGAAAAGCTTTTGGAACCGAAATAGGGAACCACCAAGCCATTGCTTTTAAACTAGCCGATATGCACACAGAAATACAAGCCGCAAGGCATATGGTGTATAAGGCCGCTTGGGACAAAGATCAAGGAAACAACTATGACATTTCCGGGGCCATGGCGAAACTTTATGCCTCGGAAGTAGCCATGAAAACCACGGTTGAAGCAGTTCAGATACATGGAGGCAACGGATTTGTAAAGGACTATCATGTGGAACGGATGATGCGCGACGCTAAGATTACCCAGATCTATGAAGGCACCTCGGAAATTCAAAAAATAGTTATCTCCAGAAGTATTTTAAGAGACTTATAAGGTAATCACCCTCTAGGAATAACCTATTTCCCTTAAGGCGATTCTGAGCAAACCGTGGTTTCAGGGTATAATATAAACCTGTCCACGGTCCTTATTACCTATCTACTCCCTTCTGCTAAACACCTAGCATAGCGTGTTGGCAACTAGCCTGCGTCCTATACTATTTCTTTCCAACTAACTGGAAATACTTCCTCAATTATCCAATTAGCCTGTGCAGATATGAGTTAATTATGACAATCATAGAATTTAGCCTTCAAATATACAGATGTGCATTTTCAGCAACGTTTCATTAAAAACCCTGCATTTTTTATTGTAAAATAGATCTTTCATTACATTAAATGCTGTGCTTTGCTTATTTTTGAGTGAATACTTCAAAGAATAAGGATGAAGAAACAAGGATTATATCTTCCGGAGTTTGAGCATGACAACTGTGGAGCTGGATTTATATGTAGCCTAAAAGGTGAGAAGTCGAACGACATTATCCATAAGGCATTGGAAATTTTAGAAAAATTGGAACATCGCGGTGCGGTGAGCTCTGATGGTAAAACTGGGGATGGTGCCGGAATCTTGGTAGACATACCACATAACTTCTTTAAAGAAGAGTGTGATTTTGATTTACCAGAACCTGGGCATTATGCAGTGGGCAACATTTTTCTACCACAAAAGGAAAACCAAAGGAATTATTGTATTAAGACCTTTGAGGAAAATATTGAAAAGCAAGGACTGCAATTATTAGGATGGAGAGATGTTCCTATAAACCCATCCATTCCAGGCAGAATTGCCGCGCAAACAGCCCCTTTCATCAAGCAACTCTTTATTGGCAAACGAGACGAAGAGCAAGATGATTTCAATTTTAATTTAAAGCTGTTTATCGCAAGGAAGGTCACGGAACACACCATTGAGGAATCTAAACTTTCCGAAAGCAATTTTTTCTACGTTCCCAGCCTTTCCACCAAAATTATCATCTTTAAAGGGCTATTAATGCCAGAGGACATCAGTCTTTACTATAAGGACTTAATGGACCCAAGGGTAACCACCAGATTGGCCCTGGTGCACCAGAGATTCTCAACCAATACCTTCCCTACCTGGGATCTTGCACAACCATTTAGATATATGTGCCATAATGGGGAGATAAACACTTTAAGAGGTAACGTCTCTAGAATGCGGTCTAGGGAAGAGCTCATGAAGAGCGATTTATTTGGGGAAGAGATCAAAAACATCCTCCCAATTGTACTTCCAGGAAAATCAGATTCGGCCACCATGGACATGGTGGTAGAACTATTGTTGATGACGGGAAGGTCGCTTCCAGAGGTCATGATGATATTGGTCCCTGAAGCATGGGAGAAAAACCCCGAAATGTCCGAAGCTAAAAAAGCCTTTTATGAATACCACTCTTGCCTAATGGAACCATGGGACGGCCCCGCATCCATTCCTTTCACCGATGGCAACTATATAGGAGCCGTACTGGATAGGAACGGCCTGCGTCCCTCTAGATATTCTGTTACTAAAGACGGTTTTGTCATTATGTCCTCTGAAGTAGGGGTCGTGGATATCGCCCCTGAAAACGTCGCTCTACACGGTAGATTAGAACCGGGTAAGATGTTCTTGGTAAACATGGAAGAAGGCAGAATTGTTAATGATGAAGAAATTAAAGAAAAAATTGCCATTAAAAACCCCTATAAAGAATGGCTTACCAATAATCTGGTACACCTAAAGGACATTCCTTACAATGATTGCCCCTTATTTCTAAATGAGGCCTCCGTACAGCGAAGAAAATCTATTTTTGGCTATACTCAGGAAGACTTAAATACCATAATTCTTCCGATGGGAAAAACGGCCAAAGAGCCTTTAGGATCTATGGGATCGGACACCCCCATCGCCGTACTTTCCGAACGACCCCAACTATTATACAACTATTTTAAACAGTTATTTGCCCAGGTAACTAATCCCCCCTTAGATGGCATCCGCGAAGAACTAATAACAGACATTAGTCTGACCTTGGGGGCCGATCAAAATATATTTGAATTTTCGGAACTCCACTGTAGAAAACTAAAGATTCAAAATCCGGTGATTTCCAAGGAGGATTTGGATAAAATAAAGAATTACGATTCTAGCCCGCACTTTAAGGTAGTATCCATTCCCATGCTTTATGAGGTTGACAAAGGTCATAATGCCTTGGAAGATGCACTGCAATCTATTTTAGACCAAGCAGAAACCGCCGTTGAGCAAGGCACCAATATCATTATCCTTTCAGACAGAAATGTTAGTGAAACAAAAGCTCCCATCCCCGCCCTATTAGCATGTTCATTTGTTAACAGTGGCCTGCAACGATTAAAAAAACGCTCCCAAGTGAGCCTAATTATAGAATCTGCAGAACCTAGGGAGGTGCATCATTTTGCCCTATTATTTGGTTTTGGCGCCAGCGCCATAAATCCGTATTTGGTAAATGAAATTATTGCCGAACAAATTAAGGAGCAAGACATTACAGAATATAGTGTTGACGAAGCCATTAAAAACTACAACAAGGCTATTGGAAAGGGTATCCTAAAGGTGATGAATAAAATAGGTATTTCCACCTTAAACTCCTATCGAGGATCCCAGTTGTTTGAGTGTATCGGGATAAACACCAAAACGGTAGACAAATATTTCCCCCACACGCCTACTAGAATACAGGGAATAGGCCTCTATGAGATTGAAAAAGAAATTTCCAAGCGCCATACAAGAGCCTATGGAAAGCAGGAAATACCCGCTAATTTAGATTTGGAAATAGGCGGACAATACCGTTGGAGAAGGAATGGGGAAAAACATTTGTTTAATCCCCTGACTATTGCAAAACTTCAAATGGCAGTACGCAACAATGAACCTAAGTCGTACAAAGAGTATTCGCAGTTAATAAATGAACAGACCAAAGATTTAATGACCATTCGTGGTTTATTTCAGTTCTCCAACTACGACCCTATCCCCTTGGAGGAAGTAGAACCTTGGACCGAGATTGTAAAGCGATTTAAGACAGGCGCCATGTCCTATGGCTCCATCAGTAAGGAAGCGCACGAGAATTTAGCAATCGCCATGAATAGAATAGGCGGAAAAAGCAATTCCGGGGAAGGTGGTGAATCGGCTGAACGATTTTACAAGAACCAATCCGGGGATTGGAGTAATAGCGCCATAAAGCAAGTGGCATCGGGTAGATTTGGAGTAACCTCCAATTATTTAACCAGTGCCGAAGAGATCCAGATAAAGATGGCCCAAGGGGCAAAGCCTGGAGAAGGTGGACAATTACCAGGCCCAAAGGTGAATCCTTCCATCGCTAAGACTAGGAATTCTACCCCCTATGTGGGCTTAATTTCACCGCCACCCCATCATGACATCTATTCTATTGAGGACTTATCCCAACTTATTTTCGATTTAAAATCGGCCAACCGAAAAGCGCGAATTAATGTAAAACTGGTTTCGGAGATTGGAGTAGGTACCGTAGCAGCAGGTGTTGCCAAGGCAAAAGCAGATGTTATCCTTATTTCTGGCCATGATGGCGGCACCGGAGCCTCACCGCTCACCTCTCTAAAACATGCAGGCCTTCCTTGGGAATTGGGAATTGCCGAAGCACAACAGACTTTGGTCATGAACGATCTTAGGAATAGAGTGGTTTTGGAATGCGACGGCCAGTTAAAAACAGGAAGGGACGTAGCCATTGCTTGCTTATTGGGAGCGGAAGAATTTGGTTTCGCAACAGCCCCCTTAGTAGCTTCTGGTTGTATCATGATGCGTGTCTGTCATCTAAACACATGCCCTGTAGGGATTGCGACCCAAAATCCAGATTTGCGCAAAAAATTTAAGGGGAAACCAGAACACGTGGTAAACTATATGTATTTCGTTGCCCAAGAACTACGAGAAATTATGGCGCAATTAGGCTTTAGGACCATAGACGAAATGGTGGGACAGGTACAGAAGCTAGACCGCACAAAGGCCATGGAACATTACAAGGCGGCAGGGATTGATCTTAGTCCTATATTACATCAAGTGGATGTTCCCCTAGGAACTAAATTCCACAACACCCAGAAGCAACAGCACGACGTTGAGAAGTCTATCGAATTTGAAATCTTGGAAAAAGCACACCCTGCCTTATTCAGGAAGGAGAAGACCATTTTAGATTTCCCCATTCACAATACCGATAGGGCAGTAGGAGCCATTATCAGCAATGAAATCTCCAAGATATACGGAGCCGATGGTCTCCCAGACAACACCTTAAAACTAAACTTTACTGGATCTGCGGGACAAAGTTTTGGGGCTTTTGCTACCAAAGGTTTAACCATGGTGGTTAACGGCCACACCAATGATTACTTGGGAAAAGGACTTTCCGGTGCCAAACTAATAATCAAGGTTCCTTATAAATCAACCTTAAAACCCGAGGAAAACGTTATTACGGGGAACGTTACCTTATACGGCGCCACATCTGGAGAAGCTTATATAAACGGAAAGGCGGGAGAACGTTTTTGCGTTAGAAACTCCGGAGCAAAAGCTGTTGTAGAGGGCATTGGTGATCACGGATGTGAATATATGACTGGAGGTACAGCCGTAATATTAGGCGAAGTAGGTAGAAATTTTGGCGCTGGTATGAGCGGCGGGATCGCCTATATTTTTGATGAGAGATATAGCTTTGAAAAGAATTGCAATTCAGAATCCTTAAATCTTTTAAAGGTAGAGGAGGATACAGACATTGCAGAACTTAAAGAATTAATAGAAAATCATTACAACGCAACCCTTAGTCCCATTGCCCAGCGGATATTGGAAAGATGGGAGGACAGCTTACCTAGGTTCATCAAAGTATTTCCGGAAGAATACAAACAAGCATTGGCTCGTTTAGAAAAAGAAAAATTAGAAACCATATAATCGTACTATGGGAAAGATAACAGGATTTTTAGAATTCGATAGAAAAGTGGAGGGATACGCTCCAGTAGAAGATAGAGTAACGCATTATAAAGAGTTTACCCTGCCCATGAAAGCGCAGGAATTAAAGGACCAAGGGGCCAGATGTATGGATTGTGGCATTCCTTTTTGTCACAGTGGATGCCCTTTGGGGAACCTAATCCCAGATTTTAACGATGCTGTCTATCGTGGAAAATGGGAAAAGGCGGCCGAAATTCTACATGCCACTAATAACTTTCCAGAATTCACTGGAAGGTTATGTCCCGCTCCCTGCGAGGAAGCTTGTGTTTTGGGGATTAACGAGGATCCCGTTTCCATTGAGAATATTGAGAAGAATATTGTAGAGACCGCATTCTCCAAAGGATGGGTAGTAGCCCAACCACCTGTTAAAAGATCAGGAAAAACAGTTGCGGTAATCGGTTCCGGACCCGCAGGATTGGCCGCAGCACAGCAATTGAACAGAGCCGGACATTTGGTGACTGTGTTTGAGCGAGACGAAAAGGTTGGCGGACTCTTGCGATATGGGATTCCAGATTTTAAATTGGAAAAACAGGTGATAGACCGCAGGGTGGCAATCTTAAAAGAAGAAGGCATCCTATTTAAAACAGGAGTACATGTTGGGACCACTATTTCGGCAACCGAGCTTAAAGAGGAGTTTAACGCCCTTGTGCTTACTGGTGGCGCTACTGTGAGAAGAGGCTTACCCATTGAAGGGGCAGACCTTAAAGGGGTGGTACAGGCCATGGATTTCTTAAAACAGAACAACAAACGAGTAGATGGCATTACCGAGCTAGGGGAAGAAATTAAAGCCACTGGAAAGGATGTTATTGTTATAGGAGGAGGCGATACAGGATCGGATTGTATTGGAACCTCAGTTAGGCATGGCGCTGCGTCTGTTACCAATTTTGAAATTTTAGGTAAACCAACTGTGCAACGACCAGAAAATCAGCCATGGCCCTTTTGGCCCATGCGTTTACGTACCAGTACTTCCCATAAGGAAGGCGCAGAAAGAATTTTCAGTATTTCTACCAAAAAATTTATTGGTGACAAAAATGGAAATCTTACCGGCCTTATAACCTCGGAAGTGGAATGGATTACAGCACCAGGAAAGCGCCCACAATTAAAAGAAATTCCAGGTACCGAAAAAGAATGGAAATGCAATTTGGCATTATTAGCCCTAGGTTTCACAGGATCGGAAACAACCATAGCAGACCAATTAGGGCTTAAAACAGACCTACGCTCCAACATTAAAGCCAGTGAAGCAGATTACCAGACCAACGTACCCGGTGTATTTGTAGCAGGGGATCAGAGAAGAGGACAATCTTTAATTGTTTGGGCCATCTCCGAAGGGAGACAAGCAGCACACCATGTAGATAGTTTTCTTATGGGAAGCTCCAATTTACCCCTTAAAGGAGAAGGGGACCTACCTAGGATCTAAGTTATAATTAAGTCTAGATAAGGCAATAAAAAGGATTTAAATAAATAGAATTGCAATTGAGAAAGTGGCAAAAGGAACATAGAGTTCCACGCTGCAAGATCTTTTTAATATTGCAATTCTATTTTTGTTTTTATAAAGGAATATGGATAAAGCTTATCAGCAAATAATTGAATCCCATTTTCTGGAAGTATTTAATAACAACTACAAGTCTTACCTATAATTTTCTTCTTAGCCACAAGCTACCAGTAGCCCTATCCTTGTAGCTGTAACCAAAGGTTGGCAACCCTAAATTAACGATTTTTACGACTCCTAATGAAGTTTCATTTACGAACGCATTACTTACCCATTTGATACTTTTAAGGAGCTAACATGGCCTAGTTTAGGGGAGTGGCCTCACCATAATATCTTTAAAATAAACCACACTTTTAGGATCGTGTCCCTGTAGGGCAAAGGTTCCACCTTTAAGGGTTCTATGTACACGTTCTCCTTCTCGTTTAGGAATGGCGGGTTCTGTATAATCTACTACTACTATATCATTGATTTTTACAATAATGCGATTTCCCTCTACTTTTATGTACTCTGTATACCATTCATCGTCTTTAGCATAGGTTTCCATTATATTAAGCACATCGTATAAGCTCCCCGTCCGTTTCCAGTCGCCATGGGAATTGTTCACTTGCACCTCGTAACCGTGAATAGGCCAGCCATCTTCTTGATAACGAGTGTGTATATATATTCCCGAATTGGAATTAGCTCTGGTCATTACAGAGGCCTTAAATTCGAAGTTTTTAAAATGATGGTTTTGAACCTCGCCCATATAAAACAAATGTGCTTTTGGCCCTGCCACTTTAATGGCGCCATTTTCCACAGAAAAGGTACCTGCATTCTCCCCCACTTTCCAGCCCTCTAAATTTTTTCCATTAAACAGGGCGATCCATCCGTCCTTTTTTTGGGTATCCTGTGAAGTTACGGTGTTAAAAAAGGCTAGGGATGCTACTAGGAGTAATACATAATGCAGTTTGTATTTCATGGTTTCTTCATTTTATTGATATTCAATATACAACAATTCGAAAAAACAAGGAAGTATTTTGCACCTCCCTAATATAGGTTGCCCCATAAAAATGAAATAAAAACTATTATTCTAAAACCTGTCCTGGAATAATATAAGGCAAATTATGGTTGATAAAGGCGGGAACGGCATCCCTGAAGTATTAAGGCCAGGGCATGGGTTATACTTGGAGGCAGCTGGTTTATTTTGGCCCCTTATCTGTAGTGATCCGTTTCCGGGACTAGCTGTTTCTT
>NZ_VVIN01000006.1:0-103972 GCF_008711145.1 Arenibacter lacus | reverse complement strand
AATAAGAAAGCCAACGCTGTTGCTAGCGTTGGCTTTCTATTAGTATCAAAACATCCATTATTCTCCCATTGCAGCAGAAACTGCAGCGGACAATCTTTTGTAGGTTCCGTTCTGTAGTCGCTCTCTAATTACGGAAAACGCCTCTAGAGTTTCGGAAACATCCTCCAAGGTATGGGTAGCGGTAGGAATCATTCTTAAGAGAATCAATCCCTTTGGAATAACGGGGTATACAACAATGGAACAGAATATTCCAAAGTTCTCCCTTAAGTCCTTCACCAAGGCCATTGCCTCTGGAATACTTCCATTTAGGTATACTGGTGTTACACAGCTAGTAGTAGTTCCAATATCGAACCCTCTATCTTTAAGGCCGTTTTGCAATGCATTTACGTTCTCCCAAAGTTTCGCTTTCAACTCTGGTTGTGTCCGTAACATATCCAGTCGCTTCAAAGCTCCTTTCACATAAATCATAGGCAATGATTTAGCGAACATCTGCGAACGAAGGTTGTATTTTAAATAGTCAATAATTTCGGCATCGGCAGCTAAGAAAGCACCAATACCAGCCATAGATTTAGCAAAGGTGGCAAAATATACATCAATACCGTCTTGCACCCCCTGCTCTTCTCCGGCTCCTGCTCCTGTAGCTCCCAAGGTACCAAAACCGTGTGCATCGTCTACAAATAACCTAAAGTTATATTTTTCTTTCAGCGCTACAATTTCTTTCAATTTCCCTTGTTCGCCCCTCATACCAAAAACACCTTCAGAAATCACCAAGATTCCTCCTCCGGTCTGTTCGGCCATTTTAACAGCGCGCTCCAAGTTCTTCTCTAAGCTATCCATATCGTTGTGCTTAAAGGTAAAACGCTTACCCATATGCAAACGAACACCATCTATAATACAGGCGTGTGAATCTACATCATATACAATAATATCGTCTTTGGATACTAAGGCATCAATGGCCGAAACCATTCCTTGGTAACCAAAATTTAAAAGATAGGCAGCTTCTTTCTGTACAAATTGGGCTAACTCTTTCTCTAATTGCTCGTGAAATTCGGTATGTCCGCTCATCATCCTTGCTCCCATTGGGAAAGCAGCACCATATTCCAAGGCAGCCTCGCCATCTACTTTCTTCACTTCTGGCAAGTTAGCAAGGCCTAAATAATCATTAATACTCCAAGTAATTACCTCTTTCCCTTGGAACTTCATCCTATTGGAGATGGGGCCTTCCAATTTTGGAAAAACAAAATACCCCTCAGCTTGAGAAGCCCATTTTCCCAATGGTCCCTTATCTTCAATAATCCTGTCAAATAAATCTCTCATCTAGATCGGTTTGATTGTTAATACAATAGTATGTTTTTTTAACAAGCATTTATAACCTAAAAGCAACGACTGAGCTGTCGTTGCCCCTTGGTTATTAAAACTACATACCTTTTATTTTATAAACTCAATTTTTTGTGGCTCTTCAAACTTTTTGGAGTCGAAAAAACCTTGGTCGGCCATCCATTGGTCGCTATAAATTTTACTCATATATCTGGAACCGTGATCAGGAAAAATAACTACCACATTGCTATTTTCATCAAATTCCCCTAATTCGTCCAATTGCTTTACCGCTTGTAAAACAGCACCACTGGTATAGCCAACAAAAAGACCTTCGGTTTTGGAAATCTCTCGTGCCGTGTGTGCACTTTCCTCATCCGTGACTTTTATAAACTCATCAATTACTTTAAAATTGGTAGCAGTAGGAATTAAATTTTTTCCTAAGCCCTCAATTCGGTAGGGGTAAATTTCTTTATTGTCTAACTCCCCTATTTCGTGATATTTTTTTAATACAGATCCATAAGCATCCACTCCGATAACTCGGACTTCCGGATTTTTCTCTTTTAGGTATTTGGCAGTACCAGAAATAGTACCTCCTGTACCGCTACAAGCTATAAAGTGGGTGATTTGCCCCTTAGTCTGTTCCCAAATTTCGGGACCGGTACTATGGTAGTGGGCATCTGCGTTAAGCTCATTAAAATATTGATTAATATATATGGAGCCTTCTGTTTCCTCATGTAATCTCTTTGCCACCTCATAGTAAGACCTTGGGTCATCTGCACTTACGTGAGCCGGACAAACATATACTTTAGCTCCCATGGAGCGTAGCATGTCTATTTTATCCTTGGAAGATTTGGAGCTCACCGCCAAAATACAGTCATATCCCTTAATAATACTGATCATAGCGATACTAAAACCGGTATTACCTGAGGTTGTCTCAATAATGGTGCTTCCTTCCTTTAAAATCCCCCTTCGTTCTGCCTCCTCAATAATGTGTATAGCGGTACGATCCTTGGCGGAGTGCCCAGGATTAAAGCCTTCTACCTTGGCATAAAAGTTACCAGTTAGAGATTCAGCTACTTTGTTTAGTTTGATTAATGGGGTGTTTCCTATAAGTTCTAGGACGTTGTTATAAGCATTTATCTTATGTTCCATAGATATTTTCTAGGGTTTGGGCCTATTGACTTAGTAATTATTTGTCAATATATATGGCACAAAATTAACCTTTTTTTTCGATTATTGATTTATTTTGCTCCAAATCTATTAAAAACGCATATTCTTTTGCGACCTCCCGTAGGGATTCAAAACGCCCCGAAGCCCCGCCATGACCTGCATCCATATTGATATTGAAGAGTAATAAATTGTTGTCTTTCTTTTGCTCCCTAATTTTAGCCACCCATTTAGCAGGTTCAAAATACTGCACCTGCGAATCGTGTAACCCTGTGGTAACCAGCATATTGGGATATTCTTTAGGTGCTACATTGTCGTAGGGGGAATAACTTTTAATATATTCATAATACTCTTTATCATTGGGGTTTCCCCATTCATCGTACTCCCCTGTAGTGAGCGGTATAGACTCGTCTAACATGGTGGTTAACACATCTACGAAGGGTACTGCTGCAATGACTCCATTATAGAGTTCTGGTGCCATATTTACCACTGCACCCATTAAAAGTCCGCCTGCAGACCCTCCCATTGCATATAGATGGGCCGGACTGGTAAATTTTTGCTCTATTAGGTATTTAGAACAGTCCACAAAATCTGTAAAAGTGTTCTTCTTATTTAATAGTCGCCCCTCTTCATACCATTTTCTTCCAAGGTACTCCCCTCCTCTAACATGGGAAATGGCATAAATAAACCCTCTATCCAATAAGCTTAACCGTACTGTGGAAAAATAGGGATCTATGGTATAACCATAGGCACCGTAGGCATATTGTAATAACGGACTGTTACCATCTAGCTCCGTATCTTTATGATACACCAAGGAAATGGGAACCTTAACGCCATCTCTAGCCGTAGCCCAAATTCGTTGCGATACATAATTTTCTTTATTGAAAGTACCTCCCAACACCTCCTGTTCTTTTTTTATTACGCCTTCTTTGGTGCGCATATTAAAATCTATAACGGAGCTTGGTGTAGTCATGGAATTATAACCATATCTAACTATTTCGGTATCAAAATCTGGATTTGTCCCTACATAAGCAGTGTAGGTTTCGTCCTTAAAGGGTAAATAATAGCTATCACTACCATCCCAACGAACAATTTTAATCAGATTTAAGCCATTTTTTCGTTCAGAAAGAACGTAGTAATCCTTAAACATCTCAATATCCTCTATGAGCACCTCATCGCGGTGAGGAATAAACTCTTGCCAGTACTTAGTCTCCGTTTGTGTTTCCGAGGTCTTCATCACCTTAAAATTGGTGGCATCATCCTTATTGGTAAGGATATAGAAATCATTCTGGTAATGGGCAAGGGTATACTCTACTCCTCTTACCCTTTTGGAGAAAATTTGAAAATCGCCACTCGGATTATCGGCATTTAAAATCTGATATTCCGAAGTTAGTGTACTGGAAGAGCCAATAACAATAAACTTCCTCGATTTTGTTTTGTAAACAAAGGTGGTAAAGGTTTCGTCCGCTTCATGGAAGACCAACTTGTCCTCCTCTGTGGGCGTTCCAAGCACATGTTTGTAAATATTATTAGATCGCAGGGTTACCGGATCTTTCTTGGTGTAATAAATGGTTTTATTATCATTTGCCCATACGGCACTTCCGGTAGTGTTTTCTATTTTATCAGAAAATAACTCCCCTGTTTCTAAGTCCTTAAAATGCAAGGTATACTGCCTTCTAGAGACAGTATCTATACCAAAAACGGCCAATTTATTATTGGGACTAACCGAAAGACCACCTAGATTAAAGTAGTCATAACCTTGGGCCATCAGGTTGCAATCTACCATAATTTCTTCTGGAGCGTCCTCCATTTGATACCTACGGGTAAAAATAGGATACTCCTTCCCCACCTCAAAACGCGTGGCATACCAATATCCGTTGTATTTATAGGGCACCGAGGAGTCGTCTTCCTTAATACGGGATTTCATCTCCTGGAACAACTCCTCCTTTAGGTCGTTGGTATGTGCGGTAAGCGATTCGTAATAATCATTTTCCTGCTCTAGATACGCAATAACCTCTGGGTCTTCCCTATCGTTTAACCAATAATAGGGATCTACCCTGGTATCCTCGTGCGCCTTTAATAGTTTAGGCTGTTTCTTTAATTTTGGAGGAAGTAATTGCTGCTGCATAGAAATTTATTTCTAAAGAATGGGCAAAAGTAATATTTAAATACATCCCATAAGCCCAAACTAATATTAAAATTCACTAGCTCATTATAACATAAGTATAAATTCTTGTACTATAAATGAGACATATAGATATAGAGAAGGCCCAATCAATGCCTAGCTGCAGTTCCTTTAGGCAGCATATTAGTGGGATGGACCACGCTTTGAGGCTAAAATTGAAATCAATTTACTACTTTTGAATCCTGTAAACTTAAAATAGAAGACTATGTTTGGAGATATGATGGGTATGATGGGAAAACTTAAAGAAGCCCAAGAAAAAGTACAGCGCACTAAAGAGCGACTCAATACTGTACTTATAGATGAGCAGTCTGCAGACGGCTTGTTAAAAGTAAGCATAACTGCCAATAGAACTATTAAGGCTATTGAAGTGGATGACAGTCTTTTGGAAGACAAGGAGCAATTGGAAGATTATTTAATCCTAACCCTAAACAAAGCCATTGAAAAGGCTACTAAGATCAATGAAAACGAATTGGCAGCCGTTGCAAAAGAGGGAATGCCCAATATCCCTGGAATGGATGCATTTCTTAAATAGGAGGTATATTTCCATATACCTTCCTTTAAACTAACCTAGGTTGAAACCAATCCTGCTTTTATTACTCTTGCCCCTTTATCTCTCTGGGCAGAGCAACGCCAAAACAGACAGTCCTAAATGGCATACCAATTATGTGGAAGCCCTTGGGCTAGCCCAAGATTATAATAAGGACCTGCTGATGTATTTTACGGGTAGTGATTGGTGTGCTCCCTGTCGCGCCCTAAAGAAATCTGTGCTAGACACGGAGGAATTTTCCATCTTAGCAAAGGACTATGTCTTACTCTATGTAGATATACCCCGGAAAAAGGACAAAATTAGCCCAGAGGAGATGGAGCAGAATATGGAATTACTCTCGCGCTTTAACCAAAAGGGAATCTTCCCTTTTATGAGCCTAATACAGTCCAATGAGAAAGAAAAGGCTACTATTTCGGGCTTCGGCAGCAAAAGTGATAAAGGGCGTTATCTGAAATTTCTACAAAAACACCGTTAAGATTACATTCAGCTGGGCTACCTACCATAAGCTACCGCTATTTTTTGGCCGATCACCTAGATAACAAGGACCTCATTTTGGGTTGTGACATAGATAATATCCCCCTTTTTGGGAGTAATAAGAAACTTTCCCGTAAAGGCACCAAATGCGGGAAGGGTAAGCTGTTTCGGTTGTCTATGAAAGCAGGGAACGTTTAGGGTTTGTTTTCCCAAGCCACGTAGTTTTATTCCCGGATGAATATGGCCCGAAATAGTAAAAACCCCATCTCTTTCCGCTGGATGATGGGTAAGAAGAAAATTATTGATGAGCAATTCTTCCTTTATCTGGATACCCAAATCAGTAAACTTAGAAGGAGTTATAATATCGTGATTGCCTTTGACAAGTATTATTTGGGCAGTCTGATCGTTTACCCACTCTTCAAAAAAGCGCCATTCCTTATTTAGAGTACTGTGAAAGAGGTCTCCTAGAAAGCAGATTCTCGCAGGTTTAAACCAAGAAACCACCTGATTTAACCGCTCAAAATTACTTTTAATGGCCAATGGGGGCACCGCACTGCCAAATTTTCTAAAATGGGATATTTTCCCCAGGTGAACATCGGCTATTAGGACCATGTTTTGGTCCTTCCAATATAATGCCCCACTGGGGTGGAGCGTAAATAGGGTGTCCCTGATAGTAATTTCCATCAACAGCGTTGCGATTAGGGTTATAAAATTACGATTTTTCCAAGTGTAATAACATGCGCTTAATTCGATCCGCCAATTTTTCGGAAGAAAGTTTCTCCCTTAATCTATCGGTAATAATCGGAAATGAAAAAGGGGTTGGCTTGGTACAGGTTTTCCAAATTATAGTCTGCTTTTCAATTCGTTGCAGGGCCAATTGCAATCGCCCTTCCTCCAATTGATGCTCAAAAGTTTCCGTATAAGCCTGTTTCAACAATAGATTATCTGGTTCATAATCATTAAACACACTAAAGAGCAGCTGGGCACTGGATTGCAAGTGCTTACTTTTTACCAATTTATTAGGGAAGCCCGTAAACACCAAACCTGCTATGACAGCGATATCCCTAAATTTTCGTCGGGCCATCTCGGTAGCATTAAGACTTTTCTCTAAGTCACTTTTTACAAATCTACTGGAAAACAGCTCATTATCTAACACCTGCTGCATGTCCAACTCCTGATCGGAGAGGAGTTCAAATCCGTAATCATTAAATGCAATGGAGAAGGTAATAGGGGATAAAAGACTGATGCGATACGCTAATAAACTCCCCATAGCCTCATGTACAAATCTTCCTTCAAAGGGATAAAATACATTGTGATACCCTTCCCTGGTCTTAAAGGTTTCTATCAGAAGTTGCTTTGGCCCCGGGACGATACTTTCTTTTACCTGTCTTTTAAAAATCGGTATTAAGGATCTGAGCTCCCTGGATAGCCCATGTTTTCCCTGTTTTTTGATTTCACCATTATTCTCCGAATAATTATGTTGGTCG
This sequence comes from Arenibacter lacus, assembly GCF_008711145.1. Taxonomy (NCBI): domain Bacteria; kingdom Pseudomonadati; phylum Bacteroidota; class Flavobacteriia; order Flavobacteriales; family Flavobacteriaceae; genus Arenibacter; species Arenibacter lacus. The sequence goes on along the minus strand of NZ_VVIN01000006.1, from coordinate 96,795 downwards.
CTATTCAACAGTTCTGCCACCGCATAGAGCTCTTCCCTTAGCAGCTGGCTCATTTCCGAAGACAGGCTCATCCTTCCTCCCATCCAACTAGGGACAATGGAGGAGCGCTCCTTGCTTTTTTTAACTAGAACCTGCATGTTCTTCACTCTAAAAAGTTCTAAATTTCGGCCCGCAAAGGTAAATACATCTCCCGGTTTTAGTTTGGATATAAACCACTCTTCTATGGAACCAATATAGCCTCCTTTTAAGAATTTCACCGTTAATACTGCATCGCTTACTATGGTTCCTATTTGCAATCGATGCCTCATAGCCACTCCCCTATTATTTATTTTATACCGCCCGTCTTCTTCAATCTCCACTTTTTTAAATTCGTCATAGGCCTGAAGGCTCTGGCTTCCCAGGGTAATAAAATTTAAGATCCACCCCAACTGTTCAGGCGTTAGGGAACTATAACAAAATGTGGTAGTGACTTCCCGGTATATTTCCTTTGGATAAAATCCGTCCGAAACGGCCAAGGTGGTTAAATATTGCACTAAAACATCGTAACTATTTAGATAGGGAATTCTCTCTTCTACCTTTTGCGACTTTACCGCTTTTTGAAGTGCTGACGCTTCTATTAATTCCATAGCATGAGTAGGTAGAAAGTAAATTACACTTTCTTTCCCCGGTTGATGTCCACTACGTCCTGCCCGTTGTAAAAATCGTGCAACTCCTTTGGGTCCACCAATTTGGACAATGATCTCTACCGGAGCAAAGTCTACCCCTAAATCTAGACTGGAAGTACAGACCACTGCCTTTAAAGTTGCCTCGCGGATGGCATTTTCTACCCACTTTCTGGTTTCTTTGTTGATACTACCATGGTGCATGGCCATTTCCCCTGCTAGCTCTGGGTGTTTATCCAGAATTCTTTGAAACCAAATTTCACATTGGGAACGGGTATTGGTAAATAACAAGGTAGTCTTGCTGTTTTTTATGATAGGAATTACCTCTTCCAATAAATGTAGTCCCAAATGCCCACGCCAAGGGAATAGCTCCATTTTTTTGGGAATAATGGATTTAACCCTGATCTTTTTATTGATTTTAGCCTTGATCAACACCGAATTTTGAAAGGATTCGGATCCGGGCCCCAACAAAACTTCCCTAGCCTGGTCCAAGTTTCCGATGGTAGCAGAAATACCCCAAATACGTAATTTTGGGGCCACGGTTTTAATTCTGGAAAGTGCCAGTTCCATTTGTACCCCTCTTTTACTTCCCAGTAATTCGTGCCATTCATCCGTAACCACTGCTGCCAAGGAATTCATTTTTTTATCATACCCCTTGGAGGACAACAATAGCTGTAGACTCTCTGGAGTAGTGATCAATAAATTAGGTAATCGCCTATTTTGTGCAGCACGTTCCTTTTTACTGGTATCCCCGGTTCTAATTCCAACCGTGAAGGGAACCCCAATATCATCTACAAACCGCTGTGTAGCATTCTTTATCTCTACGGATAATGCCCGCAAGGGGGTCACCCAAATTGCCCATACGCCTTTATGGGTTTGAGTTTTATAGTTGGGATGCTCCCTTATATAATCAAGAACAATAGGTACCCAAAGGGCATAGGTCTTTCCACTACCCGTAGGAGCATTCAACAAACCATTCTTGCCCTGCAAATAAGCATCCCATGCCTGTTTCTGAAAAGGAAAAGGTTTCCAATCTTGGTTCTTAAACCAATTATCAGCAATACGGTACAAGTTTTTTTTATTCATGATAGGTTCGGAATGGGAATCATCTTTTTTAAATCTTCCAAGGTATTGGCTTCTTCGGCCTTTTTATCTTGGCGCCATCTAACTATTCTAGGAAACCGTGTTGCCACTCCGCTTTTATGCCGTTTGGAAAGTGCCACCCCTTCAAAGGCTATTTCAAAAACCAACTGTGGGGTAACGCTACGAACTGGTCCAAAACGTTCTAGGGTGTTCCTTTTAATCCACGCATCCACTTTTCTAAATTCGGCATCCGTTAGGCCAGAGTACGCTTTTGCAAAAGTGACCAATTCCCCCAATTCTTTATCCCAGAGAGCAAAGGTGTAGTCTGTAAACAAATTGGTTCTCCTGCCATGTCCACGCATGGCATAGGTAAGCACTGCATCTATGCGTAGTGGGTCTACTTTCCACTTCCACCAGTCCCCTTTTTTACGCCCCACCCTGTAGGTGGCCGACTTCCTTTTTAGCATGAGGCCCTCACTCCTATTTTCACGCGCTTTAGATCTTTCAGCAGCTACCTCCTTCCAATTCTTTACCTGGCTTATTTCCGAAAGATGAATAGGCAGCTCCCCTATCCCATCAATATTCCATAATCCCTCTAACAATTTCCTGCGTTTCTCCAAGGGTGAATTTCGGATATCTTTTCCCTGCCATTCCAATAAGTCATAGGCCTTTATTATCACAGGAGTGTCATTCAATAGTTTTTTAGTGACGTTTTTTCTACCGATACGGGTCTGCAAGTCATTGAACGAACCAATATTCCCCCTGGGAAAAGCCAAGATCTCCCCATCTAGCACCGTACCGTTGGGAATGATGCCGGGCATTGGGTGAAATTCTGGGTATTTATCCGTTACCAATTCCTCACCCCTACTCCAAACAAAGACTTCGTGATTCCTAACTATTATTTGGGCACGGATTCCGTCCCATTTATGTTCTATAAACCAATCTGAAACCTCACCTAGATCCTCTACCACCCCTTCCAAGGGATAGGCCAGGTAGAAGGGATAGGGTTTGGAGACAAGGTCTGTCTCCCTTTGTTCAATTACAAGATTATAAAATGTTGTAGTACTTGGGTCCCAGTTTCCCATTAAGCGATAGGCCAGCACATCTTCCTCTATATTCGTAGCTACGGATAATGCCCGAGTCATTAATTTCCGACTGATTCCTATCCTTAGGCTTCCTGTTATGAGTTTGGTGAAGATGAACCGCTCATAATACGGTAGCTTGGACCAGTTATCCAACAAATATTCCTTTTTCTCTTGTTCGCTCCAGTTTTTAAGCGCTATAATATCCTCCACAAAGCGGGATAAACTTTTTTCGTTCTTCTCATGAGAAGCAGGGATAATCAAGGCTATGGTTTCGGCTAAATCTCCGACAATATGATAAGAGTCTTCAAACAGCCACAGGGGGATGTCTGCCAATTGGGCCGCCCAACTTCTAATCAGCGTAGTATTTACAGGTCTAGGCGGACGCCTATGGGAAAGAATAGCAATAGCCCACACCTTATCGGAATCTGGGGCGACTTTAAAATAATCTATCAAAGCCACTACCTTGGCAGTAGTTTTATTAGTGCTGTCTAATTTCCGTATTAGGCTGGCAAATAATTTCATGGCATTTCCTCCTCCTCTTTTGCTTTGTTCAACTCTTCTAGCTCACCTGTAAACTGCGTCTGTTCTGTTCTAGCATCATACCCTTGCTCCCTTAGGTATCGGGAAAATATCTCCGTATAGCCATGGGTAGCAATGATCTTATTGGCGCCGGTACTTTTTATGGCAGTTAACAATCCCTCCCAATCACAATGATCGGAAAGCACAAATCCTTTATCGATGGCCCTTCTACGGCGGGCACCCCTAAAGGCCATCCATCCACTTGCCGAGGCAGTTACGAAGGGAACCATTTTTCGTATCCATGAGCTTCCATGAGCACTAGGGGGTGCCAGGACTAAACTTCCCAATAGGTCCTTTTTCTTTGTTTCCCGAGTAATTAAAGTGGTAGGTAGGAACGCTACTTGATCCCTTAGCACTTCTGTCATATTCTCTATGGCACCATGGGTATAAATGTTGCCAATGGAGGAATCTAAATGTTTTAACAAGCGCTGCGCCTTGCCCAAGGAATATGCAAATAAGACAGACGTTTTGCCTTCTTCCCTATTTGCGGCCCACCATTGGTTTATATCTTGAAAAACTTCTTCTTGTGGCAACCATTTAAAAGGAGGAATACCAAAGGTACATTCGGTAATAAAAGCATGGCATTTTACTGGTTGAAAGGGGGTAGACACCCCATCGTTTTCAAGTTTATAATCCCCAGAAAAAACCCAAACCTCTCCCTTATGTGCTACCCTTACCTGGGAACTACCTATAATATGTCCGGCTGGATGTAGGGAAAAAGAAACATTGTTCACTACAAACTTTTCATTGTATTCCACCCCCCGGACATTAATATCCCCTAACCGATGTTTAATAATAGGAACATTGTTATGGTGGGTAATGTATTCCTTATTCCCCCACCGGCTATGATCTGCATGTCCGTGGGTGATTATGGCCCGGTCTACAGGTTTCCAAGGGTCTAGATATACGTCGGCTTTTTTACAATAAAGGCCTTTTTCATTAAATTGGAGTAAGGGTGTTTCCATAGGTTCTCTAAAGTTATTGGAAATACCTGTAACAGTGTTTTTTATCCGTTTAAACCTTAACCCAATACCAAACTAAAGTACATAAAACACCTTCTTGCAAAGGATAGCTACAAAAAGTCTAGGATGACCTTCATTAACATATTTTATGTAACTTTAGAAAAAGACATGTAGCCAATGATACAGATAAGAAAAGAGTCGGACCACACCTATACCTTTAATGTACAGTCCAAAGAAGGACAGACCCTTTTACACAGCGTTCCCTTTAACGATAAGCACCTAATGGAGCAAACCATAGCGAGATTAAAGGAGTGGAGCAATCGTCATGCTTCCTTTGAGCGAAAGACCAATTACAATGGGAAATTCTTTTTCCTCTTTAATGACAATGATGGCAAGCTTATTGGCAACTCCCTGTTCTACAGTTCGGAGGCGGGGATGGAAAATGGAATTAAAAACCTTAAGAACATAATTTCCAACTTACCAGACCCCCAACCCTAATTTTTATAGTCGCGGTAGTATTTTCATAAACTCTTTGTGCATAGCATCGGTATAATCCAAATGCGTAACAATTCGAAGTTTACCCTGTCCCATACCGATGAGTTGAACGTGGTGTTTTTTTAAACTTTCCATGAAGTCTTCTATACTTCTTTGCTCCTCATCAATCTCGAAAATAACAATATTCGTTTCTGTAGGAGCCACTTTTTTAATATAGGGTATAGACTGTAACAAACTGCTAATTTCCTTGGCTTTTGCATGATCTTCTTCCAATCTTTCCCTGTGATTGTCCAAGGCATAAATTCCGGCTGCCGCTAAAAATCCGGCTTGCCTCATGCCTCCTCCAAAAATCTTTCTTATCCTAAGGGCCCTATTAATAGACTCCTTATCCCCAAGGAGCACGGAGCCCACGGGACATCCCAATCCTTTGCTGAGACATACACTGATGGTATGGAACAGCTCCCCATATTGTTGGGTAGTTTCATTTTTGGCGACCAGTGCATTCCATAAACGAGCACCATCCAAATGATACTTAAGGGAATGCCGATCGCACACCTCTCGTATAGCTTTTAACTCCTTAAAGTCCCAACAGGCACCGCCACCCTTATTGGTGGTATTTTCTATGGAAACCAGGGTAGTAAGGGGACTATGATAGAAGTCTGGGGGATTTATAGACGCCTCCACCTGTGTGGCCGTCATCATTCCCCTATGTCCGTCTACTAATTTACAGGATACGCCACTGTTAAAACTAACCCCTCCCCCTTCGTAATTAAAGATATGGGCATATTTATCGCAGATTAATTGTTCGCCAGGCTGGGTATGTAGCTTTATTGCCGTTTGGTTGGCCATGGTGCCACTAGGAAAGAATAAAGCAGCCTCCATTCCAAACATTTCGGCTATTTTTTCCTCTAAATGGTTTACACTGGGATCTTCTTTAAATACATCGTCCCCCACTTGGGCAGACATCATTGCTTTTAGCATTCCAGGCGTAGGCTTGGTAACAGTATCACTGATTAGGTTGATTTTCATAAGAGTTGTAATGACATTTAAATAGCGTACTAATGAAACTGGATGCAGTCCATTCCTATTGGAGAACCATCCGGAATTACTGGGGATGGAAGTATCTCAAATAGTTCTGGATGCTTATAGAATCCATCGATCCTTCTTACCATCTCCTGGGCGTTGGGATCGCTATTGCCAGCTAAGCTTGCTTTAATTTCCTCTAATTTCCGATTGGCGATTGCATTTACCTGAGGGTGCACCGACCTATGAGCCGCCAAATTCATTATATGGTAAAGCACCCTATAGTTAATATTCTGTTGAACTTGATTGAGGTAAGAATCCCTGTACTGTTTTCCTATAGTGGCGGCAATGGTTGACGCTAACACCTCACCCAGCCCAAGGTCACTATCCTTAAGGCTTTTTTGCACTATTAATCTAGAAGCTCTTTCCGGATTCAAAAGCAGTTCTAAGGTATGGTTGGCAGCTGTTTCCGGAGCAGATAAGGCATCAAAAGTAACCCCTGTACGGCCTTTGAAAGACTCTCGGGTACGTCCGTAACCCATGCTTCTAGGTGGAAATAGCGCTAATTTATCCTTAGGGATGGCTATTTCATCTGCATCCAAGGTTATTAGCAAGGTATTTAACGCTTCTTCCTGCACCCTTTTATCAATAGTTTTAACCGTGGTCTGTTCGTCACCTTTTACCGTATAATTATAGTCCATCCCCCCAATAAGCTTGGAAACGGCCTCTGTTTGGTATCTATGAAAGAAATATAGCGGCACAAAAACATCTTCCAAAACCGAGTTAGGTTCATCTGTTCTAATATTATCAATAGAAAAATTAGAAATGGCCACTTTTCTTATTTTCAGAAGATTTTCTAATTCCTTGGTTACATTGTCTCCATTGTCCCAAAGGTGGGCATAAGCATGCGCTCCTCCCATTGCCCTAGCATCCCTATCCGAAATAAAACGCAGCCCCTTTTTATGACCCTCCCTAAGTATTTCTTTTAAGGCTTCCCCTTCCTCCTCTGGTGATAGTTGGGAATACGCGTAGGCCACTGTAAGCTTATCCCATTCTCCTATTCCGGTGTCATAAGCCTTGGAGAAATCTACTTTACCCCGTTTAAGTGTTACGGCAGGATGCGGATAATCCATCACCGATGTTCTACCACTAGCGCTGGCAGCAAAATTATGGGCAAAACCCAAGGTATGTCCTATCTCGTGGGCAGCAAGTTGTCTAATACGGGCCAAGGCCATCTCCAACATCGGGTCATGATTATTATCGCCTTTGGCAAAAGGTTTATCCATTAAGGCTTGTGCAATTAGGAAATCTTGCCTAATCCTTAAACTTCCCAAACTAACATGCCCCTTTAAAATCTCACCTGTCCTTGGGTCCTTAATACTACTACCATAGCTCCACCCCCTTGTAGATCTGTGTACCCATTGTATTACATTATACCTTACATCCATAGGATCTACTTCTGCTGGTAGCATTTTCACTTGAAAAGCATCCTTAAAACCAATGGCCTCAAAGGCCTCATTCCACCAAGAAGCACCCTCCAGTAAAGCCGTACGCACTGGTTCTGGGGTACCGTTATCCAAGTAGTAAACTATTGGCTCTACGGCCTCGCTCACCTTGGCCTCAGGGTCCTTTTTTATTAACCGATGTCTGGGGATATATCGCTTAAGTATAGGTTCTTGAACTGGGGTGGCATAATCGTAATAACTGAAAGCGTAAGATCCAGATCCAGGGTGAAAAACCCTTTTCTGAAAATTATTATCCGGTAATTGGATAAAGGAATGATGCTGGGAAACGGTCACTAAAGAAGAATTGGGGGCAACGGAACGTATATGACTTCCCTGTGCCTCCCCACTAAAAGTTAATAGTACATCGAATTCAATATTTTTAGGAAACGCTTTGGTGCGTTCCAAATTCATTGCACTTTTGGATTTATCTAGGCTATACGACCCCTGATTGGCATTTTTTAACCGTTTTACCACGCCATGCACATCCTGCATTAAAAAATCCGTTAAATCTATGGTATATGTTCCGTTATCCTCTTCCTCTATTTTAAAACCATAAAGAACGGATTTTGCAAAGGCCTGCTTCACCGATTTTTTTTCCAAATCATTATCGGTTAGTGCTCTAAATTTTAGGTTAGGCTGCACCAAAAGTAATTTATTGCCTGCCTTTTTAAAGTACACCACCTGCTCGCCTCCCAACTGCCCACGGTCTAGGCCAATATCATTACTTCCAATCCCACTACTAAGGGAGTAAACATAAAGAAATTCTTTATCGAGTTCTGCCACCTCTAAATAGACCTTGTCATTATTTTGGTCGTATAAAAAGTTGAACAAACCATTAAATTCCGTGAAATTCTTCCTGTTTTCTTGAATTTGAGCTTCGGCGCCCAAACATCCGATAAACAATGCAAAGCAAACTAAAATTAGGTGTTTCATTATTCTCTCTATTGAAATTTTAAATTTATATAAAATAGATTGTACAACCGTACTTAAGTTCTATTTTTGTTAAAAATGAGAAAAATATGATAAACACAGACCATTATAAGAGTCTTATGGATCGCCTTGGTGCGTTAAGGAGGTATCTTTGACATAGATGCCAAGCTTATTGAAATAGAGAACGAGCAAGAAAAAACCATGGCGCCGGACTTTTGGGATCATCCGCAAGAAGCCCAGGCTCATTTAAAATTGATTCAATCCAAAAAACAATGGGTAGACGAATATAATCGGGCGAAAAGTTTGATAAATGATTTGGAGGTGTTTTTGGAGTTTGTCAAGGAAGGTGAAATGTCCCAAGAGGAAGTGGATGAGCACTACGAAAAGACCTTGGAGGCCTTGGAGAAATTAGAATTCAAAAATATGCTTTCCTCCGAAGGGGATGAGCTATCTGCCGTTATACAAATTACCTCTGGTGCCGGGGGAACGGAAAGTTGTGATTGGGCTGCCATGCTTATGCGTATGTATATGATGTGGAGTGAAAAACACGGCTATAAAATAAGGGAACTCAATTACCAGGAGGGTGATGTTGCAGGGATAAAGACTGTGACTTTGGAAATAGACGGCGACTATGCATTTGGATGGCTAAAAGGAGAAAATGGGGTTCATAGGTTGGTCCGTATTTCGCCTTTTGACAGTAATGCTAAAAGACACACCTCTTTTGCCTCTGTTTACGTATACCCAATGGTAGACGAAAGTATAGAGGTAGAAGTGAATCCGGCTGATATAGAAATTACCACAGCCAGATCTAGCGGTGCAGGAGGTCAGCATGTAAACAAGGTAGAAACTAAAGTGCAGTTGGTTCACAAGCCTACGGGGATCCAAATTTCCTGTTCAGATTCTCGTTCGCAACACGATAACAGAGCTACCGCCCTTAACATGCTTAAATCCCAGTTATATGAGATAGAACTGCGTAAGAAAATGGAAGCCCGACAGGAAATTGAATCGTCAAAGATGAAAATTGAATGGGGATCCCAGATTCGTAATTACGTAATGCACCCTTATAAATTAGTTAAGGATGTGCGTACCGGCGAGGAAACTGGTAATGTTGATGCAGTTATGGATGGGGATATAGATCGCTTCCTCAAGGCTTATTTAATGCTAATGGGCCAAAAAGATGATGATTAATACTATTCCTTATTTAGCCAATTTATAAAACAAGGACCTGAACCATTAATTTTTTAATCTTGATAAATTATGATTAAGATATATCACAACCCCAGATGCAGTAAGTCTAGGCAAGGGGTTGCCATCCTCACAGAATCGGGAAAAGATTTTGAGATTGTAAAGTATCTGGAAGACATTCCTACCAAACAGGAGTTGAGTGCCATCATTAATACCCTAGGGATTACTCCCAAGGAACTGATACGCACCAACGAGAAGATTTGGAAGGAAAAATATAAGGATAAGGAACTTACCGATGATGAATTACTATCAGCTATGGTAGAAAATCCAAAATTGATAGAGCGCCCCATTGTAATAACCCAAAATAAAGGGGTGGTGGGTAGACCTCCAGAAAAAATAAAGGAGCTGCTTTAAGCAGCTCCATCTTTTTAATGAGTAACCAATTCACCCATTAAACGCACCCTAAAACCTAGATATATTCTTTCTTGGAGATGAGGTCTAGTTTTGCTTTCAATCGTTTTAACATACTTTTAACCCTCAACGGTTAAACCTTCAATTAATTTTAGACTCTTACTAAGCAGTTAACGTTATGAACACAAACAAAAGTTTTTTACTGAGCATTTTATTTGGGCTCCTCTCATTTCCGTTTTTAAGTGCGCAATACGGATATGGTTACGGCAGTGGCTACGGATATGGAAGACAACGAAATACGATTCCCCAGGCGACGGAAAAACCAAAGGAACCTGAGAATTTAACGGCAGAACAAATTGTAGATGCCGAAATGCCTTCCATTACGGAGAAATTGAGCCTTAATGGATTTGAGGAAGCCGTGGTAAGCTCTATCCTAAAAAAATATCTGCAAGAGCGTATAGAGATGCAGATCTTGAAATTGCCCCCAGAGAAAATGAGGGAAGGAATGGAAAGAATTACCAAGAACCAGGATGAAGAGCTTAGAGCAGGCCTCCCTTTAGACAAATACGAGGCGTTTGTAGCCCTTCAGGAAAATGGTTTTAAAAAAGTAAAAGAAAAAAAGAGGCGTAAAAAAAGAAAGAAAAAATCAAATAACTAATATGAGAAAACTACTTCCGGTAACTTTATTACTTTTAGCATTAACTGCTTATTCACAAGGCCCCAAAGAACCCCAAAGACCAGTAAATATTACCGGTACTGTCATTGATGAGGAAACCCAGGAACCCTTAGAATACGCAACCTTGGTTTTACAGAGTGTTAACAATCCATCGCAAATTACAGGGGGAATTACAGATGCCTCCGGAAAGTTTGATGTAGAGGCAGCTCCCGGTAATTACAACCTCAGTATAGAATACATCTCCTACAGATCATATAAAGTAGATAATTTCAGTTTAAGATCCCCTTCGGACCTTGGTGTTATCCAATTGAGTTTGGATGTAGCGCAATTATCAGAAGTGGAAGTAGTGGGTGAACGCACAACCGTTGAACTACGATTAGATAAGAAGGTTTATAATGTAGGGTCTGACCTAACCGTTAGGGGAGGTTCCGTAACCGATGTTTTAGACAATGTACCTTCTGTCTCCGTAGATGTGGAGGGCAACATAAGCTTACGTGGCAACGAAAGCGTTCGTATATTGATCAACGGCAAGCCTTCTGCCCTCTCTGGCTTAAGTCCGGAGGCATTGCAGCAATTACCTTCCGATGCTATTGAAAGGGTGGAGGTAATCACCAACCCCTCTGCGCGCTATGACGCCGAAGGTACCGCAGGTATTTTGAACATTATACTGAAGCAAAGCAAAACTGCCGGACTCAATGGGTCTGTGAATGTTTATGCAGGTCATCCGGATAATTATGGTGGAGCGGTAAGTCTAAACCTTAGAAGGGATAACTTTAATATTTTCACCAATACAACCTACCGCTATAGAAGTGGACCAGGAAATGCTTTGTTTCAACAAGAGAACTTTGGCAGTAATGGGAATACCTTAAGTTTTCAGGATGAGATTAGGGATTACCAGCGAAAGGATAAAAGCTTTAATACCAATATAGGGTTCGAATTGTTTTTGGACGAAACTAGCAGTATTACCAACTCTTTCGTATTTGGAAAATCGAACGGAGACAATACCGTAAACGTAGATTTCTTCAATTTTGACGCCGATAGAAATCCCACTATCAGAAGGAATAGATTTACGGTAGAGGACGAATTTGAGGAAGAGGTTAAGTACTCCCTAAACTACCAGAAGAAATTTAATGATGACGGTCACGAACTTAAGTTCGACTACCAGTATTCTAAAGGGGTTGATGATGAGAATTCCCTTATATCGGAAATAATCCTGGGAGACAATATAGATTTGGATACCGAAAGAACCATTGATGCCCAAACACAGGTTTCACAATTGCTTCAAATGGATTATGTACTCCCGTTTGGGAAGGACAATCAATCTCAATTTGAATTTGGTTATCGCGGTACTTTCAACAACAACAATACAGATTTCGATTTTGGACTATTGCAGCCGGATGGTAGCTTTAGCAATGACCCCAACTTTACCAACGAATTAAACTATAAGGAATATATAAACGCTGCCTACACACAGTTAGGAACCAAAATTAACAAATTCAGTATTTTGGCTGGACTACGGGTGGAAGCTTCCGATATAGAAATAGAATTGGTAAACAGCAATGATGTTACCAATAAAGACTATGTAAACTGGTTCCCATCCGTATTTTTTGGATATGAATTTTCTGAGACCGAACAAGTCACATTGAGCTATAGTAAGAGGCTAAGAAGGCCATGGTCTAGGTTTATAAATCCTTTCCCCAGTAGGTCTAGTAACACAAACCTATTTCAGGGTAATCCAGATTTAGACCCCACCTTTACAGATGCCTATGATCTAGGGTATTTAAAACGATGGAATAAAATGTCCTTTACCACTTCTGGGTATTTCAACAGATCTACAGGGGTATTCCAATTTGTTGCTAGGGAAACGGGCGATTTTGTATCCATAGAAAATCCCGATGACCCCAATAACCCAATTATAGTTCCGGTACAGGTGCGTAGTCCTATTAACTTAGCAACCGAAGATAGGTATGGAATGGAGTTTACCACTACATACACCCCGAAAAGAAACTGGAGGTTATCTTTAAACTTAAATGCCTACCAAAGGGATTTAGAAGGAAACTATACTTATGTAAATAGCAAGAACGAAACTATTGTTCAAAATTTTGACGCCAATAACTTTGAATGGTTCACTAGATTTAGTGCCAAATTACCATTGCCAGGGAAAATTGATTTTCAGACCAATGTCTTTTACAGAGGTCCATCCAAGGATGCGCAGAGCACCAGAAAAGGCATGTTGAGCTCCGGTTTGGCGTTGAGCAAGGACATCCTTAAAGACAAAGGCTCCATCTCCCTAAACGTGAGTGATATTTTTAACTCCAGAATGCGTAAAAGCGAAACTAGGACAGAAAATGTATTCACCTATAGTGAGTTCCAATGGAGAGAAAGACAAATAACACTGTCCTTCCAGTACCGATTTAATCAGCCTCAAAACCAAAGATCTAGAGACAATAGACCCGGAATGAACGGGGGTGGTGAAGAAATGGATTTTGAAGGATAAGCTAACCTGGATCCTTTAACTCTTACAGTATAAAAAACCTGTGAAGCTTAAAAGTTTCACAGGTTTTTTTATGGCAGCTATTAACCAGCTTCCTAGTTTATTATGAGATCAGTTTTGGGCTGGTTTTAAGTGAGTATTGAGCTAACCTATCTGTTAGAGGTAATCACCTATTAAGAACACTACAAGGCAGTTATAGAACATAAGTGCATTAGCAGTGAGCAAGGGAGACCCTGGCGCCCTCATTACAACAAACCACTACCTATATAAGGAAAGTTTCTAGGGGGTATTATAGAAGGGGATAGGGTAATACGGACGATGTTGAAAAGCAACAAAAAAAGGGAACCGACTGGTTCCCTTGTTTTTAAAAGTTTGTACACTATATATATATTATTCTTCGCGTTGCGCTTTCTTTGCTTCGCGTTTCTCTTTTAAAGCTTCAATAATAGACCCTCCAATCCAGTAGGGAATTACAAAGGTCATAAGGAAAATCATCAACCAAAAACCTGTTAATAAAATGGCTGCAAAAGCTAAAAACCCTAAATATTGGTCAAATTCAAACATGATGGATATGTGTTTAGATATAACGCTACAAATATATCAAAATCTATATGATTATAGCAAGAGTGATTCAAAAATTATTTAAGATAGATTAACTATTCTTGCCTATTCTGGTAGGCGATGTTGCTGCAGTGCTACCTTTCTTTGGAATTCTTAGCCAGCAAGACAAAATAGGGCCTTAAAGAACATAGAATAGCCCTATGCATTATTCTTATTTCTCATTTTATAAGTATCGTCCCAATCCCTAATCTTTGGATCTCCTAATTTACCTACGGATTTAGCCACTATCATGGAAACGGCGGCATCGCCAGTTACATTAACTACTGTTCTACACATATCCAGAGGTCTATCTACCGCAAAAATAAGGGCTAAACCAGCTTCAGGAATACCCGCTTGTGCCAATACGATTACCAACATCACCATTCCAGCACCTGGAACCGCTGCACTTCCAATAGAAGCCAAGGTAGCGGTAGCAATAATTCCTAACTGGGCGGTAAAGCTTAGATCCATCCCAAAGGCCTGCGCAATAAACACGGCTGCAACGGCTTGGTAGAGGCTAGTCCCATCCATATTAATGGTTGCACCAATAGGCAACACAAAACTGGTCACCTCTTCCTCTACGCCCAAATGCTCCTCTACCCGCTCCATGGTAACCGGCAGGGTAGCCGCACTAGAGCTGGTGGAAAAGGCCAAAAGCTGTGCCGGCGATATTCCCGATATAAAAAAGGAAGGAGTACGCTTGGTTACTATATAAACCACTGAGACATACACTCCAATCATCAGAATGAGTCCAATAATGATACAGATTGCATACCACCCCAATGCCTTAAACAGGTCTAAACTAGGTGCTTCTACCACTAAGGCGGCCAATAGTGCAAAAACACCGTAGGGGGCCGCTAGCATAATAAGGTCTATCAGCTTGAGGATTACCTCATTAAATCCGTCAAAAAACTTTTTTACTGGGGCCGATTTTTCTTCCGGAATCAAAATTAATCCTATCCCGAAAAAAATGGCGAAAAAGATAACTTGCAGCATATTGCCATTGTCACTGGCTGCGTTGAATATATTACTCGGCACTAAATCTTCCAGAGCCTGTAAGGGTCCAGCCTCCCTTTGTTGTTGGGCTTGTTGAATCTTGGAATCTGCATCCCCACTATAATTCGCTACCAGTTCGTTGCGGGTATCCTCGCTGATAGAGGCTCCAGGTTTTATTATATTAACCATGGTAAGTCCGATAGACACGGCTATTACCGTTGAAACAACATAAATACTGATGGTTCTACCGCCCATTTTGGACAGTTTGGAGATATCCTTTAAATCGGATACGCCCTTGATTAGAGAAGCCAAGATTAGCGGAACTGCTATGAGCTTTAAAGAATTGATGAAAATATTACCGAAGGGCTTAATCCAATCTGATACCAATTTAGGTCCCCATTCAAATTGAACCATTGCCAGAGCGAAAAGTACTCCAACGACCATTCCCAATAAAATTTGCCAATGCAACTCCAATTTTCTCATAAAAAAAGCCGATTTAGGTTGGAAAGATACTATAATGAATTACAAAGCACCAAAAAATAAGGAGTTATAATTTTATAGTCCGATTAAGCAACGAAAAGTCAGCCATCACCAACGCCGCCATGGCCTCTACAATGGGTACTGCACGTGGCACTACACAGGGATCGTGCCTACCTTTACCTTGTGTGGTCACTTTATTCCCCTCTTTGTCTATGGTTTCATATGCTTGGATTACCGTTGCTACCGGTTTAAAGGCAATATTAAAGTAGATATCCATTCCGTTGCTAATACCTCCCTGAATACCTCCACTATAATTGGTCTTGGTGCTCCCGTCCGTATTAAACTGGTCGTTATGCTCACTTCCTTTCATTTTTACCCCCTCAAAACCACTGCCGTACTCAAATCCTTTTACAGCATTAATAGATAACATCGCCTTCCCTAAGTCGGCATGGAGCTTATCAAAAACCGGTTCCCCGAGACCTACGGGAACATTTTGTATCACACAGCTAATTACGCCCCCAATGGTATCTCCCTGCTTTTTTATTTGCTTGATATAATCTTCCATTCTTGCCGCGGTTTCCTGATCCGGGCAACGTACGGGGTTAGACTCTATTAAATTGAAGTCCAATTCCTGATAGGATTTATCCAGTTTTAATTCGCCCACTTGAGAAACGTAGGCGTGGATCTTCATATCCCCAAGAAACTGTTTGGCAATGGCACCGGCCACTACCCTACTGGCTGTTTCCCTAGCAGAACTCCTTCCTCCACCACGATAGTCTCTAAAACCATATTTTTGGTCGTACACATAGTCGGCATGTGAAGGTCGGTAACTATCTTTTATATGTGAATAGTCTTTGGATTTTTGATTGGTGTTATGAATGGCAAAGCCAATGGGGGTTCCTGTAGTCTTCCCTTCAAACAAACCGGAATAGAACTCCACTGTATCGGGCTCTTTACGTTGGGTAACTATGGCCGACTGCCCTGGCTTACGTCTATTTAAATCTACTTGAATAGCCTCCAAGTCCAATTCAATACCTGCTGGACAACCATCTAGAACGCCACCTATAGCTACGCCATGAGATTCTCCAAAAGTTGTCAATTTAAAAAGAGTGCCAAAAGTATTTCCTGCCATATCCTGTGTAAAGCTATTTGTTTTTATTACTTATAGGCCCTGCGTGGGCATAAACATCCAAAGGTAAATCTTAAAAAAGAGATAGAAAAATGGATGTTGCCCTTATTGACCTAAAATACTAATTATATAAATTTCCTTCTTGTTTATTATGAATCCTGGTTCCCTTACCCAACATCTAGTCCAGTAAGGCCTCCTTAATAATACTAATGGGGTGCAATGCCTTTCTTTTGGTTCCGTCATAGATCTGATGCCTACAACTAGTTCCATTAGCCGCAATGATTACCTCTTCGCTAGTTTTACGCACTGCAGGGAACAGCTTTAGCTCTCCTACCTGCATACTTACCTCATAGTGTTCCTTTTCGTAACCAAAAGAACCAGCCATACCACAACAACCGGAATTAATAATGGAAACGCTATAATTCTCGGGTAGGTTCAGCAAATCAAAGGTTACTTTCTGGTTAGAAATAGACTTCTGATGACAATGGTTATGTATTTTAACCGTTCTCTTTTCGGAGGTAAACGCACTGGCGGTCAACACCCCTTTCGATATCTCCTGGGCTAAGAACTCTTCTATGAGATAGGCGTTTTTGGCAATAGCCTCCATCTTTTCACTATTAATCCCAAAGCGCTTATACTCATCCCTAAAAGTTAAAATGGCTGAAGGCTCTAGTCCCAATACGGGAAGTCCTTGATTTGCAAACTCTATTAAATGCGCTACATTTTTTACGGCCAGTTCTTTTGCCTGCTTTAAAAACCCTTTAGAAATAAAGGTACGGCCACTCTCCGCTAGGAAAAGTTGCACTTCATATCCTAGTCGGGTAAGGACTTCAATGGCGTCCTTGCCCAAATCCACATCCAAAAATTGGGTGAACTCATCTATATAAAGGACTACTTTAGATTTGGTTTTGGGATTCTTTGCTTGCGATGCTTGCAGCAAGGCGCCAAAATCTACTTTATGCACTTTGGGCAGACTTCTTTCTGCTGCTACCCCCAAAGATTTTTTCAACAACCCTCCAAATATCTTGGAATCATAGATCGCATTGGTGAGTCCGGCAATAGTACTCCCCATCCTATTGAGGGCCGTATTATAGGCAAACAGTTTTGCACGTAGCGGATATCCATTCTCTTCCTGATATTGATAGAGAAATTCTGCCTTTAGGGTGGCCACATCTACGTTACTAGGACATTCACTGGAACAAGCCTTACAACTTAGGCATAAGTCAAACACCTCTTTTAATTCGGCATTATCAAATTTATTGGGCTTCTCCGAAGTGGTCAGGAATTCGCGCAAGGCATTGGCCCGACCTCTCGTGGTGTCTTTTTCGTTCTTGGTGGCATGGTAACTGGGGCACATGGCACCTGGCATGTGGTGGGTTTTTCTACAATCCCCACTACCATTACATTTCTCAGCCGCTTTCAATATCCCCTCACTGTCCGAGAAATCCATTAGCGTCTCAATCTCCGGTTCTTCCCTATCTACTTCGTATCGCAGGGACTCATCCATAGGATAGGCATCCACGATTTTACCGGGATTGAATATATTTTTGGGATCAAAATAACTTTTTACGCGCTTTAATAGTTCGTAGTTTTTATCACCGATCATCAGAGGGATAAACTCGGCGCGAACTATACCATCTCCATGTTCCCCGCTAAAAGATCCTTTGTATTTTTTGGTGAGTTTAGCCACATCCGTAGTAATGGACCTAAAAAGGACCACATCTTCAGACTTCTTAAGGTTCAGGATAGGCCTAAGGTGTAATTCACCAGCCCCTGCGTGTGCATAATACACCGCCTCTTGGTCATAGTCCTTCATTATTTGGGAGAACTCCCCAATAAAATCCTTAAGATCTTCCAAGGCTACGGCAGTATCCTCTATACAGGCCACTGCCTTGCGGTCTCCCACAATATTCCCCAATAGCCCTAGACCCGCCTTTCTCAGTTCTATGGCTTTGTTAATATCATCATTTTTCAATACTGGATGTGCATAGCTTCGTCCAGCATTTGATATGGTTTTTAGTAATTGTTGCAACTGTAGCTCCAAATCCTCCTCAGTATCGGACTTCACCTCTAACATTAAAAGTGCAGCGGGGTCCCCAACCACAAAAAAGCGATTTTCCAATTGGGTACGGTTGTTTTTGGTACAATCCAAAATAACCTTATCCATCATCTCACAGGTATGGAGGTTATGCGCCATAAGCGGGGCCACATCACTTAAACAATCCTCCAAGGTTTTATAATGGGTAACCACCATGGCAGAAAGCTTAGGGGGTAAATCGTCCAATTGCAAGACTATTTCTGTAGTAAAAGCCAAAGTACCTTCGCTACCGCTCAATAGTTTACAAAGATTTAACCCTTCACCTTCTTGCCCAAAAACATTGCTTTTAAGCAACTCATCTACGGCATATCCCGTGTTACGCCTATGAATTTGTGGTTTTGGGAATTCGGCTACTATTTCTGCCTGTATCTCCTTATCCATAAGCTCCTTATGAAGGTTTCGGTAAATATCCCCCTCCAAAGTTTCTAACTCCAACTTCCCTAAAAATGCATTTTGGGAGAGCGTGTTAAACGTTACCTTGCTCCCATCGGAAAGTAAGGTGGTCATGGACACTACCTTATCACGGGTTACCCCGTACTGTATGGAGGTAGTACCTGAAGAGTTATTCCCTACCATTCCCCCTATCATACATCGATTGGAGGTAGAGGTATTAGGGCCAAAAAACAGGCCATAAGGCGCTAGGTACTGATTTAACTCGTCCCTAATTACTCCAGGTTGCACGGTAACCTGTTTCTTATCCGTATCCAAGGATACAATTCCAGTAAGGTGTTTGGATACGTCTACTACAATCCCCTCTCCTACACATTGGCCTGCCAAGGAAGTACCTGCTGTTCTGGGTATAAGGCCAATTTGATGTTCGTTGGCGAATAAAATCAACTTCTTAATATCGGCCTCATTTTTAGGGTAGGCAACGGCCATTGGCAACTTTCTATAAACCGAGGCATCTGTGGCATATAAAGTAGTTGTTAATTTATCTACAAACAACTCCCCTTCTAATTGATCTTTTATATAATTTAGCATACTTAAATAAAGCTCAAAACAATTTTGGCCACTAAAATAGGACTTTATTGTTTGACGGTGAGCATGAATTTTTCATTTTTAACTATACTCAAATTTAGAACTCCATGAAAATCTTTAAATTATTTCTTTTGTTGGTGAGTTGCTCTTGGTACTCTCTTAGTGCGCAGGAAATATCGGATCATTCCATAGGTCTTCGTCTAGGGGATAGTGATGGTTTTGGTGCTGAGATTTCCTATCAAAAATCACTTTTCCAGTACAACAGATTGGAAGCCAACCTAGGATGGCGGGATAGTCGCTATTTCAATGCCTTTAAAGTATCCGGACTCTACCAATGGATTTTTCCTATAGACGGGAACTTCAACTGGTATTACGGTGCTGGTGGAGGTTTAGGTAGTGTAGATTTTGTTACTAGGACTGAAGGCGGCAAAGAGCCCTACACCCCAGATGGCGGACTCTTCATTTTTGCTGCTGGAGATATTGGTGTGGAGTACAATTTTGACATTCCCCTATTGATATCCTTAGATTTTAGACCAGAAATTGGCGTGTTGGGTTATAAGAATTTCTCCAACAACTTCGATTTCGATATAGCCTTGGGCATTCGCTACCAATTTTAATTGAAGAAGCAATCATCCACATAAAAAAGCCAAAAGCACCAAGGGGTACTTTTAGCTTTTTTTATTTATCATATATATAAGTACATTTACCCCCAATTAAAATTTTAAACAATGAAGAAATTATTATTATCCCTTTCCGTAGTAGTCGGTCTGGTTGCTTGCAGCGATAAACAGGACGGCTATGTCTTAAACGGCTCGTTGTCTGGAGACGTTGCGGACGGCACCCAAGTATTTATACGGAAAATAAACGAAAGCAATCAACCCTATGATATTGACTCTACCACTGTTAAAAATGGGAAGTTTAGTGTTAGCGGTGCTGCTAACTCCCCAGATTTAATCTATGTTTTTATAGATCAGGTACAGGGATATACGCCTCTAGTGGCCGAAAATGGGACCATTGAATTAACGGCCCACAAGGATAGCCTAAATTTTGCGGAGGTGAAGGGAACAACTCAAAACGACATATTCTTTAAATATTTAGATGAGTCAAGAGCCATATCTGACAAGGCCATGTCCATTCAAAGAGATTTACAGCAGGCTAGCATGAACAAGGAGGAAGCAACTATAAAGTCGCTTCAAGACGAGTTTGGCGAACTACAGGAAGAGTATAAGAAATTTGAATTACAGTTTATTAAGGATCATCCAAACGGACTTATCTCTGCATTGTTAATAGACAAAGTTCTAAACGGAAGAATTATAGAGAGTTCGGAAGCTCAGGAAATGTATGATGCACTTACCTCAGAGATCAAGGAAACGGCTCCTGGCAAACAGCTTGCTAAAAGTTTGGCTGCGGCAAAAGCTAGGGAAGAAAAAGGCAAGAGCACAGCTATTGGTTCTGTAGCCCCAGATTTTTCGGGACCTACCCCTGAAGGCGGTGAAATTTCCCTTAAGGAAGCTATGGGCAAGGTAACAATTATAGATTTCTGGGCCGCATGGTGCAAGCCTTGTAGGGTAGAAAATCCAAATGTAGTAAGGGTTTACAACAAGTACCACGAGAAAGGTTTAAATATCATTGGTGTTTCTCTAGACCGTAAGGAAGAAGATTGGAAGAAAGCCATTGCTGATGACAACCTAACTTGGAACCATATTTCTAGCTTGGATTACTTTGACGATGCCATCGCTAAGCTTTATAACGTAGATGCAATTCCTGCTACTTTCATCCTGGATGAAAATGGAGTGATTATTGCGAAAAACCTACGCGGTCCTGCTTTGGAAGAGAAGATTTCCGAGTTGCTTGATTAAGAATTTGTAGTATAAATAAGTAAGAGGTTTTTAACTCCCTTAAAAAGGAACTAAAGACCTCTTTTTATTTTAGAGCTTATCCAATTTTCCAAGCACAAAAAGAATCAAAATGGGGATGGCCAATAAAATTACCACCCAGGTATCCGTAATAAACAGATCTGGCTTAAACAACAAAGTAGTTAGGAAGCCTCCAATAGCGCCTCCAAAATGTGCCGTATGCCCAATATTTCCCAATCTGGTTTTCATTCCGTATATGGAGTAGAACAAATAAAGTATCCCCAATACATAGGCAGGTAAAGGAATTGGAATAAACATAATTCCCAACCGCATTCCCGGCTCTAATAAGATAGCAGCGTAAAGAATACCAGTAACAGCCCCACTAGCACCCACGGCGCTATAATAAGGTTCTTTCTTATGGAAAAACAAGGCCAAAAGATTACCTGCCACAAGGCTAATGAAATATAGGATTAAAAATTTCCCTGGCCCAAACCAATCAATGACTACCGGAGCAAAGAAAAAAAGCGTAAACATATTGAAGAACAAATGAGAATAGTCTACGTGCAAAAATCCTGAAGTTAACATCCTATCCTTCTGTCCTGCTTGTATGGCCCCCACTCCAAACTTATAGCGTTCAAAAAAATGGGAGTCATTAAAACCCTTTAGGGAGGTTACTATGTTAATGCCAATGATGGCAATAGTAGCTAAATGGATGTCATTCATATTTAAAATGGATTATCTTTGACGCCAAATATAATTATATTTAGCCTAATCCACTTTGCATGCAGCTTCTTGTTTTTCTATTGGTTTATCCCATTCTTTGGATTATTTCCATCCTTCCATACCGACTCTTTTATGCGTTTTCCGATGTGGTTTTTTTTCTGGTCTACCATATAGCAGGATATCGCAAGCAGGTGGTATTAAACAACCTATCTCTTGTTTTCCCAAAAATGGACAGAAAGGAGCTCTTACAGATTAGAAAG
The DNA here is from genome assembly GCF_008711145.1 of Arenibacter lacus. Lineage (NCBI taxonomy): Bacteria > Pseudomonadati > Bacteroidota > Flavobacteriia > Flavobacteriales > Flavobacteriaceae > Arenibacter > Arenibacter lacus. The sequence continues at coordinate 74,585 of NZ_VVIN01000006.1, read as the reverse complement.
GACTTCTACCACCATATGTGCGATATGTTCTTGGAAATGGTGAAAACCATGACCATTTCCAAAAAAAAGGTAAAGCAACGATATCACGTTACCAATATAGAATTGCTACAGGAGATTTTGGCAGAGAAAAGTGTTTTAGCAGTGTGTTCCCATTATGCCAACTGGGAATGGAACGTTAGCATTAACAACTATATAGACGCAAAAGGGTACGCGGTATATCAAAAGATAGGGAATCCTTATTTTGACCGATTGGTAAGAAAGATTAGAGCAAAATGGAACACAGTCCCTATTACCACCAGTGAAACCCCAAAAACTGTACTTTACAACGAGCGAAAAGGAGTTAGAGCCATTTATGGTATGGTAAGCGACCAATCCCCACAAGCACACAGAGCCAACTATTGGAGTGAGTTTATGGGTATAAAAGTCCCCATCTACAACGGTGCGGAAGCGCTAGCTAGAAAACTAGACCTTGCAGTGGTGTTTTTAAAAGTATCAAAAGTAAAAAGGGGGTTTTACGAAGCAGAAGTTATCCCTATTACCCTATCTGGAAAAAATACCGGCGAGCACGAAATAACCGAACAGTTCCTAAAACTTACCGAAGAACAGATAAGGGAAAATCCGGCTTACTACCTATGGACTCATAGAAGATGGAAGCACCGGGATAAGGTTCCTGCCCAGTTTAGCTAGTTACTTTTTCCAGAAGCGAACAACTTAAAACAACTAGTAATTAGATAGTTACACATATCCTTTTTTTTTTTAATGGAAGCTCCCTAGGGAAACACCTTTAGGACCCTGGTGTGTATTCTACTGGGGACAACCCCTATCACCTTTTTCCAACAACGTTTATTGACTATAATAAAAGAGGGGATGACGAAATAGGGAACCTTAGACTTAATAAAAATATTATTCTTTCTCCCTCCCACTATAGTTTAAACCAAGCCTGATATCCGTTATGTATGAATACTAACTATTGCAACCCCTTGAATTTTTGGGATAAAATGTTTGGTATCTACATGGAATTACTCGTTTTGCAAAATAGGGAAGCTTTATGGAGGTGTACATTAGGGTCTTTGTTGCTTTATTCCACAAGGCTGGAAGGGGCAAGGCTGGAAAACAAAATCATAAGCCCTTTATACCCCTTAGTTAGCGCCATACCGGGGCACACCAGACCGCCAAACTAATTCGCAATAATTACCTACAACAAAAGCTTTCCATAACTAAGGAGTAAAGACCAGGGTAGCCATAACTATACAATGATCTGAAGCATAATTTTCACAAAGCACTTGGTAGTCTGTCACCTTCCACTTGGAGGGCAAATTGTACAAAATATGGTCTATGCTAATACGTGGATTATCTGAAGGCCAGGTAGGCAAATTTGCCTCAGGTATATTTGGTTTGGTAAATTCTTTAAGCAGTAATTTTATAGACTGGTCCTTAGTTTCGGCATTTAAATCCCCAGCCAGCACTGTAGGATAAGGGGATCCCTTAAGTTTTTCTACCAAGGCTTTTGCTTGCATTACCCTATCCGCAGCATCTTTTTGATGATCTAAATGAGTTGCAACAAATTGAATAATATTGCCTTGTGCGGTTTTCACTTTGGCAATTAGGGCCGCTCTAGGTTCAGAATTTGGCAAATGGGGCAAGGCATAATTTTCTGTTTCTAGGAAACTATATTGAGAAAGTATTCCTTCGCCATATTCCCCTCCGTCATAATACATAGCACGCCCAAACAGGGAGGCCATTTGGGTTCTATATCCCAATTCAGTAGGCAGATCGTACGCTTTTGCTCTATTAGTCTTAAAATCTACCTCCTGTAGGGCAACCAAATGAGGGTTATAACTGCGAATGACCCCTGCAAGGGTGTCTAAGTTAAAATCGTTTTTAACCGTTGCTCCATGAAGAATATTAAAACTCATTATCCTCAGGGTGTCCGTTTGTGCATTTACCTGACCAATAGCCACCAGCAACGCTCCACAAATAAATAGAAGTATTCTAGTTAGTTTTATCCTCATTTTAATCTTTTAAGAATTTAGGAGCAAAATAAAGGTGCTGGAGTAAACCAACACCTTTTATTTCACTACGGTATATTATATTATTAGGTCCCTTAAAGTCCCGCAACTTCTTTGATTTCCCCTATGATCTTATCAGCAAGGGAATCCGCTTCGGGCTGACTCTTAGCTTCGGTGTAGATTCTAATAATGGGTTCGGTATTAGATTTTCGCAAATGCACCCAATTCTCAGGAAAATCAATTTTAACTCCATCAATGGTGGAAATATCCTCTTCCTTATATTTCTCGGCCATAGCAGTTAAAATTCCATCAACATCCAATCCTGGGGTTAATTCAATCTTTTTCTTACTCATATAGTAACTTGGGTAACTGGCCCTAAGTTCACTTACCGTACCCCCTCTTTCTGCCATTAGCATCAAGAATAGTGCGGTCCCAACAAGGGAATCCCTTCCGTAATGACTCTCAGGATAGATAATACCGCCATTACCCTCACCACCAATTACGGCCTTGTTCTTTTTCATCAAAGAAACTACATTTACTTCCCCCACAGCGGAAGCCTCATAGGTACCCCCATGCTTTTCTGTAATATCTCGTAGGGCTCTACTAGACGATAGGTTAGAGACCGTATTACCCTTTGTTTTACTCAGCACATAATCTGCACAGGCAACTAGCGTATATTCTTCTCCAAACATCTCCCCTTCATTGGTAATAAATGCTAATCTATCTACATCTGGATCTACAACAACCCCAAAATCTGCTTTCTCCTTTACTACTAGGTCGCAAATATCCCCTAAATGTTCCTTTAGTGGCTCTGGGTTATGCGGAAAATGCCCTGTAGGTTCGCAATAAAGCTCTACCACCTCTACCCCTAACTCCCTTAAGAGTTTTGGTATGGCAATTCCTCCCGTAGAATTTACACCGTCTACCACCACTTTAAATTTAGCGGCTTTAATGACGTCTGCATCAACCAGGGAAAGATTTAAAACTTCGTCTATATGGATATCAATATAGGAATCGTTTCGGGTAATAGCCCCCAAGTCATCGACCCCTGCAAACTCAAACGCTTCTTCCTCTGCAATTTCCAATATCTTAGCACCTTGCTTGGCATCCAAAAACTCTCCCTTTTCATTTAACAGCTTAAGCGCGTTCCATTGCTTAGGATTGTGGCTCGCGGTAAGAATAATTCCGCCATCCGCATTTTCTAGGGGAACCGCTATTTCTACGGTAGGAGTAGTAGAAAGATCTAAATCTACCACATCTATCCCCAGCCCTACCAGGGTAGATACCACTAAATTTTGGATCATTTCACCCGATAATCGGGCATCCCTTCCTATCACTACCTTCAGCTTATCCTTTTTAGAATAGTCTTTTAACCAAATTCCGTAAGCAGCGGCAAATTTTACTGCGTCTATAGGTGTTAAATTGTCTCCAGGTTTTCCTCCGATGGTACCTCGGATTCCTGAAATGGATTTAATTAATGTCATTTTTACAAGTATAAGTTTATACAAATATAATTGGTTAGGTTTAATTCTTATGGACCTATGTTGTAAATTCGTTCATTATAACTTTCTTTTGCTTAAATGAATTTTTTAGCACATATATATCTCTCCCATAATGATGACGAAATTACTATCGGAAATTTTATAGCCGACAGTATTCGGGGAAATAACTACAAACATTTGCCCCAAAGAGTTCAGCAGGGAATTGTGCTCCATAGATCTATTGATAGTTTTACGGATGCCCATCCCATCTTTAGGAAGAGCACCAGACGTCTACACCCCCATTACAGTCACTATAGCGGGGTAATCGTGGACATTTATTACGATCACTTTTTGGCAAAAAACTGGGCGAATTATTCAGACGTTCCGCTTGCCGATTACACTGCAAATTTTTATAGTATTTTAGAGGATAATTACGAGATTTTACCTTTAAGAGTACGACGGATGATGCCACATATGATTACTGATGACTGGCTATTAAATTATTCCAAGCTAGCCGGTATAGACGCAGTTTTAAAAGGAATAAACCGTCGTACCCAGAATAAATCCAGAATGAATATGGCCATTGTGGACTTAAAGAAGCATTACGCCCAATTTGAAAACGAATTTACCGAATTTTTTTCGGAGCTAAAAGCCCATGCAAGGGAGGAGTATATCTCCTTGACCAAAACAAAAATTTAAATAAAGAAACATAACTATTTACCGTCTATGAAACTACATCGAATTATTATCGTTTTACTGTTCATTGCTTTCGTTTCCTGTAAAAAAAGTGTTCCCGCACCTACCGGATTGGTTACAGAGAAGGCCATGGTGGTATCTGCCCGTGAAGAAGCTTCCAAAATTGGATCGGATATTCTGGAAAAAGGAGGAAATGCTTTTGATGCAATGGTAGCTACAGAATTGGCACTTGCGGTAGCCTACCCTTTTGCCGGGAATATTGGTGGAGGCGGATTTATGGTGTATAGAATGTCCGACGGTGCATTTGGTGGACTAGACTATCGGGAAAAAGCCCCCTTATCTGCACATAAGGACATGTATCTAGATTCTGTTGGGAATGTTATCCCTAATATGAGCACCTTAGGTGCCACGGCCGTGGGAGTGCCAGGGACGGTAGCTGGGGTAATGGCGGTACATACAAAATTTGGATCCCTGCCATTAAAGAATTTACTAGAGCCAGTTATCGCCTTAGCGGAAAGAGGCGTAGTAGTCACCAAAAAACAAGAAGCCCGATTAGCGAGTTACCGGGATCTCTTTATTGAAGTAAATGGCGACAGCACCTTTTTTGCCCATCCTTTTAAACAAGGAGACACTATAAAGTACAAGGCGTTGGCCAGCACCTTGAGAAAAATTGCAGAAGAAGGGAAAGACGGATTCTACAAGGGAGAGGTAGCCGAAAAACTAAGTGCTTTTATTCAAAGTAAGGGTGGTTTTATCACAATGGAAGATTTAGCCAGGTACGAAGCCAAGTGGAGAGATCCGCTTGCATTTACCTATAAAGATTTAAAAATCATCTCCATGAGTCCGCCCAGTAGTGGGGGTTTTACCATGCAGCAAATCCTAAAGATGATGGAGCCGTACGAAATCTCCAAGTTTGGCCATAATTCTGCCAAGACTATCCAGCTATTTACAGAGGCCTCCAGAAGGGCCTATGCCGATAGGAATTACCATTTGGGCGACCCAGATTTTGTAGAGATTCCCATGGCGGAATTATTGAGCGATAGTTACTTACAGCAACGAATGGCTAATTTTACTTTTGAAAAGGCAACCAAATCCTCCGAAGTTTCCCATGGTGAGGTTGCTATCGTGGAAAGTGATGAGACTACCCACTACTCCATTATAGATTCTTTTGGCAATGCAGTTTCGGCAACCACTACCATAAATGGTGGCTATGGTTCCAAATTATTTTCGGATGAACTTGGGTTTTTCCTAAATAATGAAATGGACGATTTTAGTGCCAAACCAGGCGTTCCCAATATGTTTGGACTCATTGGTGCGGAGGCCAATAGCATTATGCCAGAAAAAAGAATGCTGAGTAGCATGACCCCTACTATTGTAGAAAAAGAAGGCAAGTTATGGATGGTAGTAGGCACCCCAGGCGGGTCTACCATAATTACTGCGGTGGCACAGACCATCCTTAATGGATACGAATTTAATATGGGCATGCAGGCCGCGGTAGACGCACCCCGATTTCATCACCAATGGATGCCAGATAATGTGGTTTTTGAACCTAACGGTTTCTCCCCAGATTTAGTGCAAGAACTAAAAGAAAAAGGATATATCATAAATGAAGAACGCACTCCAATTATTGGAAAAGTAGATGCCATTATGGTATTGCCGGACGGCAGGTTAGAAGGTGGCGCAGACCATAGGGGCGATGATACCGCCGTAGGTTTTTAAGAGATTTAAAAATGATAAAGAAAATTGGAAAATGGGTTTTAGGCACTGTTCTATTATTATTGGTGGTGCTTGGAACCCTATTTGCTATTATGCACGAATCCCGACCCCATGGTATTGTTGGTACGGAAGCGGATGCCCTGGCCAATAAAATGCTCACGGCCCTAAATTATGAGGCCTACAAAAATACCCGTTTCTTAGAATGGTCCTTCGCCAATGACCGTCATCACTATATGTGGGATAAGGAACAGCATCAGGTAACTGTAAGATGGGAAGACTATACGGTAAACCTTCATTTAAAAGATACGAATTTTGGGGAGGTGCTGGAAAGTGGCAATACAATAGATGGATCGGAAAGGGTGAAGATCCTGAAAAAGGCCCGTAAATATTTTAATAATGATTCTTTTTGGTTGGTGGCGCCCTATAAGGTGTACGACCCAGGTACCCAACGAAGTCTGGTAACCCTAGACGACGGCACCCAAGGTCTTTTAGTTACTTACACTACTGGAGGGGATACCCCTGGGGATTCCTATTTATGGTTGTTGAACGGTGAAGGCATTCCACAAAGCTTTAAAATGTGGGTGAACATTATCCCCATCGGGGGATTGGAAGCCAGCTGGGAAGGTTGGCAGTTAACGGAAAGCGGTGCCTGGTTGCCCACTATCCATAAATTAGGTCCTATTAGCCTTGGCTTGGGCACCGTTAAGGGATACAACTAAAAAGTTAACCAACAAATATTGAAGCAATTGAGTCTTTGAAAGGATGAAAATATCCAAATTGTAGGAAAAAGGAAATTATCGTTCAGTGGTTACGTATGAAAATTATAAAATTTAGGTTTTAGAATAAGAAATAGTGCATTTTATCCGTTATCTACGTAATTCATCCTATATTTAGCCACATTAATTCATCAATTTACATCATTTTTTACATGCTGCGCAGCAAAATAGTAATCCTTGGCTCTTTTTTAATACTTTCAATTTTTATCCTTGTTTCCATTGGTTTCTCCCTAAGGTCACACAAGAGCGACCAGGGCACTATTGAATCGGCCCTAGCCGAAATTAAAGAGGAAGTAGACCCCTACGAGCTAAAGATGTATAGAATGCATCAGCGCGACTTGCAGATTGCATTAAAGGCTTATTTTGAAAAGGCGATTGCAGCGGGAGATATTGTAGGCGCAGGAGTGAGTATTGTAAAAGGGGACTCCATTGTAATTTCGGATGGATTTGGTAAACGGGAATTCAACCAAAAGGATAAGGTAAACGGTGAAACTGTATTTAGACTAGGATCCCTATCCAAAGGTTTTGCTGGTGTTTTGGCCGCTAACCTAAAGAGTGAGGGCAAATTGGATTGGGAGGACAGGGTAAGTGATTTTATCCCTGCTTTCCGTTTAGGGGATAAGAACAATACCGATAGTATTACACTTGCCAATATATTGTCTCATACTTCTGGTACTCCCTATCATAGTTACACCAATCTTATTGAGGCCGGACTTCCACTAACTACCATAGCAGAACGATTTAAGGACGTGGCTCCCATTAGCAAACCTGGTAGAATGTATAGTTACCAAAATGCCATGTTTGCCTTATGTGAGGAGATGGTATTACAGGCCACTGGTCAAGAATTAGCCAGCTGTTTAACCAATAGATTTTTTAAGCCCCTGGGGATGGATAATATCTCTATGGATTACGAAACCTTAGCGCATAGGGAAAATGTGGCCAAACCACATTCTAGAACCAGAAACGGATGGAGAACGTTAAGTCTAAATAAAAATTACTACAATGCAGTTTCAGCTGGGGGAATTAATGCCAGTGCCTTGGATATGGGAAAATGGATGCGTTTTTTATTGGGACACCACCCAGAATTAATGGACTATACTGCACTTCAGGAAACTTTCACCCCTTTTGTAGAGGTTGGAGGTAGCAGAAAGTATTACCATCGTTGGCCAGGACATTTAAAATCCTATTATGGTTTTGGATGGCGGATCCACACCTTTACCGAGGAGGAAAATATGACCGAAAAAACAGTTTGGCATCACGGTGGAAGCGTTAACAATTACCGGAATGAGATTGCGGTGTATCCACAAGACGATCTTGGCATTTGCGTACTCCTGAATAGTAATTCTAAATTGGCAAGAAATGTTATTCCAGATTTATATCAGATTGTAAAAGAGGTATATAGCATTGCTCCTCCTATAATAGTTCAACAAAAAACCGAATCTTAATTTATACGAAGGGAGTATGTGGGCTTAATGCCATCCCCCCCACGAATAGAGTACGCCAATAGAAAAACATTTCGCTACTACTCTGGTAGCCAGCCATAAAAAAAAGGCTTTACCATCTTGGCAAAGCCTTTAATCACACTATTTCTTTCTAAATTTATTTAACCACCAACAAGGGCATCGTCCTATTCACCAACAATAGGTCATTGGTAATACTTCCGATAAAGAGGGAAGTAATATTATTCCCTCCCCTAGCAGTCATCAGAATAATATCGAATTCCCCTTTCTCTGCCTCTCGTTCTATGACCTTCACTACCGAGAGATCTTCCCTATCTATATGCTTAAATTCTACATCGTCCGAAAGTCGGTATTTTTTCTTGTACTGATTAAATCGGGCATGTAAATGAGAATGCGTTTTATCGTGGGCCTTTCTAGTATCAATATAGGGGAAGTAAAAAGACGGAATATTGTACACGTGAAGGGCTTGTATCTCCCCTTTATCACTATGAACCAAACTTCTTGCGGCAGAAAAGGCTTTGGCCGAATTAGAACTAAAATCAATGGGCACCAAAACCTTTTGGAATCTATGTCTAGCATCCTCTGGCACCAACAATAAATGAGTATTTAGCATACGAACCAATTTTTGTGGCAATGCCCCGGTACCTTGAAACTCGTCCTTATTCCCCAGTACCACTAGGTCTATATCGTACTCCTTGGCCATATGCCCTAAAATACTTTCCGTATAATTATCGGAAGTAATTACAACGGTATGGGCTGCGTTTCCTTTGTAATTTTCTTTTACAGAGCGCTCCAATTCGCGCTCTACGATATCTTCGACCGTGATATCGTCTTTTAGAAAATCTTCGTAAAGGTTATAAAGTTTGGACTGCTTTATATTATGGGTAAAATATAAATGGTTTACTTTCCATACGGTAGTTAAATAACTTACATACTGAAGTAGAATTGGATCCATCCGCGTTAGATCCAGTGCTACCATAATATTTAATTCGTTATCTAGATTTATATTCTTTGTCATTTACTGCTTATTATCGGTTAATGTAGGTTCATTTTTTGTATTCTGGCTCCTAGCCTCACGTTCCTTATCTACCAATTGAAGGATATTTTTTCTATAGGTTTCTCTTTCCAGTAGCTTCTGTTCCCGTTCGTTCTGTTCATAATCTTCCTTCATTCCGGAATGGAGCGAGAAGCACATCATTCCGAGTAAAATAGCAAAGGGGAGCCCAGAAATGGTGACCGCGGTCTGCAGTGCATTTAATCCACCTCCATACATTAGCACTCCGGCAATTACTCCTGTGGCAACTGCCCAAATAACTCGTTGGAATGGAGGGGTCTTAAGTTTTCCACCAGAAGTAATACTATCTACCACCAAGGCACCGGAGTCCGCAGAGGTAATAATAAAGCTACTGATTAAAACTACCCCAAGTACTTTGAGTACCATAGCTAGAGGAAATTTATCGAAAAACACATACAAGGCAGTGGATATATTGTCGTTTACCGCGGCTATCATCGCTGTATCCCCTAGAAGAATATCGCGCATAGTAATTCCTCCAAAGGCACTAAACCAAAGAAATGTAACTAGAGCGGGAAGGATTAAGACACAAAGAATAAACTCCCTAATAGTTCTTCCCCTAGAAATCCGAGCAATAAAGGTACCTACAAATGGGGACCAGGAAATCCACCATCCCCAGTACATTATCGTTCTAGTTTTTTGCCAATCGGTACCTCTTAATGCTTCCGTCCAGGTAGCCATATCTACAAAATTGGTAAGGTAGCTACCTATATTCTGAATATAGGATTTAAGAATAAAAGTTGTTGGTCCCAATAGTAGCACTATGATAAAAATTGCCGAAGCTACTCTAACATTGAGTTTACTCAGCATTTGCACTCCTTTATTAACGCCACTAAATGCAGAAAGGGTGGCCGCAAGGGTTACTGCTACAATTATAATTATCTGATAGAACAAGGAACTCGGTATCCCAAATACATGGGTTAATCCAGAGTTCATTTGCCCTACTCCAAAACCTATGGTAGTAGCCAGTCCAAACAAGGTAGTGATCACCGCCATAATATCTATGACGTCTCCCATCCACCCATAAATCCTATTCCCCAAGAGGGGATAAAAAACGGAACGCAGGGTTAGCGGCATTTTTCTATTAAAGGTGAAATATGCAAGGGAAAGTCCCACTACGGAGTATATGGCCCAACCGTGTATTCCATGATGCAAAAAAGAAAAGTTAATGGCTTCTTGCGCTATCAATGCTGGCTCTTCCCCCGCCAAACGTGGCGGATTCAAAAAATCGCGCACCGGATCGGCAATACTGAACAACACTAATCCGTTCCCTATACCCGCACTGAACAACATGGCGAACCAGGCCCAGATACTAAATTCTGGTTTGGAATTTTTACCCCCTAACCGAATTTTCCCGAATTTGCCCAAGGCCATATACAAGCCGAATATAATAAACAGGTTTGCTGTTAGGGTGTAAATCCACCCCCCGTGGGCCGACACGTAGCTTTGGGCTATTCCAAAGTAATAATCGGCTTCCTGTTGAAAGACAAGAGTAAAAATAATACTTCCTATTAACACTAATGTAGCCCCGAGGAAGACCGTTTTATTGACGACTAATCCTAAAAACTTAGAGGATTTTTCTTTTCTAGAAACTTTTATTGGCATATTTTTTTATTGAATTAATAAAATAGATTATGTCCTTTCCTTTGTTTTAAAGAAGGGTTCTGAAAAAGCGTAAGTTTAATTTTATGTCTTGTGTTGATATCGGGTTTTGGAGGGATGATAGCCCGTAACACACTGCCTATCAGCAAAAAGTTTAGAAAAGAATTGATTGAATAGATAAATTGCTTCAGATCGACTGAAGAAAATAGATTGCATAAAATTATATTTTCAAGATTGGTAAATTTTGGCATCGGGAAGTATACTAAATTAAGCTATATTTTCCAACTATGTTTTGGGGTTAGTTAACTACTTGCTTAGGTTATTAAAAATTTACCCTCCCGTTAATAGTAGGGGTATGAACCCCGTAAGAAGCCAGAACTTTCTTTGGGGTAAGAAGGTTGTCTAAAGCTTCTTTTAGGCGCTCGCTCTATAATGCTATCAACACGCTTCTACGGGTTGGCACCCCATATCCTATTAAGTGGCGCCCATTTCTAGTGATTACATAATTGGTACCACATCAGTTTTCTACTATTTTCACTCTAAAAACGCCCTGCACCTTACATAAGAATCATATTTATCGTATAATTGAGGTTATCTACCACCGACGGCTTTTATTGTAGCCTGTCACTTGGAAGCTAAAACCCATACTAAATCTATTGCTTATGAAACCTGTTGGAATTGTTGCTTTGGTCTTATTACTAACTTCCATTCATACTTACTCCCAACAAAAAAGGACAAGGGATTACGGTATAGAGATTGGCGTTTTAAAAACGGGGAAATACAATGCTATTACCGATGTTGAGGGCGTTAGTGTTGGTCATACCACCCTTATTGTAGGCGATAGCGTTAGAACTGGGGTAACTGCCCTACTCCCCCATTCCGGTAACATTTTTCAATCTAAGGTGCCGGCCGCCATCTATATAGGAAACGGCTTTGGTAAATTGGCTGGCTATAGTCAGGTTAAGGAACTAGGAAATATAGAAACCCCTATAATTTTAACCAACACCCTAAGTGTTCCTGTTGCCTCTGATGCGCTTATATCCTACACCTTGGACCGCAATAAAGAGGTGCATTCTGTAAACTCCATTGTTGGGGAAACTAATGATGGTTGGTTAAATGATATTCGAGGAAGGCATATTAAACAGCATCATGTTTTAAGCGCCATAGAAAATGCAAAATCTGGCCCCGTGGTGGAGGGAAATGTAGGTGCAGGAACCGGGACTATCTGCTTTGGATTTAAGGGAGGTATTGGAACTTCCTCCAGGGTGATACCTAGCTCCCTTGGAGGTTACACCGTTGGAGTTTTGGTACAGTCCAATTTTGGTGGTGTGCTAGAAGTTAATGGTGTCCCCATTGCCAAGGAACTGAATACCGTACCAAAACACTATAATTACGATACTGATGGCTCCTGCATGATTGTTATATTTACCGATGCTCCCTTAGATTCCAGGAATTTGGAGCGACTGGCGAAAAGGGCCATGTTAGGATTAGCAAAAACCGGAGGAATTGCCTCCAATGGGAGTGGCGATTACATAATAGCAGTATCCACAGCCAAAGAAAATCTAATCCCTTATACCAGTGATACCCCTTTTAACCAGCCTAAGGTCCTTAGGAATGATGCCATTACTCCACTGTTTATGGCCACCATAGAAGCAACAGAGGAGGCTATCATCAACTCCTTATTTGCAGCAGAGGGTATACGCGGGATAAAGGGGAGACAAATAGAATCTCTTCCAATAGGTAAGGTTTTGGAGATTATGGATTCCTATAACAGAGTTAATAAGAAGTAATTTTATCTATGCATCTAAAAAATCCGTTCATATCAGATTACGATTTTGATCGATTGGTGGACAAACATCCCCCTTTAAAACAATTTGTTTTTATAAACGACTATGGAAACAAGACCATAAAATTTGGTGATAAAGAAGCGGTGAAGGCATTAAACACGGGCCTATTAAAAACCTATTATGGCCTTTCCTATTGGGATATTCCCCAAAACAACCTATGCCCCCCTATCCCAGGGCGCTTGGATTACCTACTGTATATTTCCGACCTAATTCCCAAAAAGCAACTCCGTTTGTTGGATATAGGTACCGGTGCCAATCTTATTTATCCAATTTTAGGCTGTCGCCATTTTAACTGGGAATGTACCGGAAGCGAGGTAAACCTAGACTCCCTAAAAAACGCCCAAGCCATTATTGCGAAAAACACAGTATTAGAAAATATAGAACTACGCCACCAACCCTTTAAAAATAAGATATTGGAGAATCTGGTACTTCCCGAAGATTATTTTGATGTGGTGGTCTGCAATCCCCCATTTTTTAAGAACAAGACAGAAGCTATACGGCGTAACCAACGAAAAGTCAATAATCTTGGTCTAAGGGAAGCGGATTCTCAAAACTTTGGAGGCCTCTCCAATGAATTGTGGTACAAGGGTGGGGAAACCGCATTTATCAAGAAAATGGCCGCCGAAAGTATCCTTTACAAGGACCAGATACAATGGTTTACCTCCTTGGTCTCCCAAAAAGAAAACTTAAAAGACATAAAAAGAGCTGTCAATAAAACCGCCCCTATCACTGTTAGGGTTATTAATATGGATCAAGGCAATAAAAAAAGTAGGTTTATAGCGTGGAGCTTCCAAGACCAATAATCCTTGGTTACAAAAAAAATAGAACGGAATAAGCCAGCTTATTACTAACCCCCTACCCTATGGTAACAAAAAGGGGAAATTACCCCATATTCCTGGACGGTGGTTTTAAGGAAGCTCCTTTCAATACCATTTAATATTTATTGCCAATTATTTTTTCGCGCTTGCTGCTTCATAATACTCCCTATGTAATGCCTTAATTCTTTCTAACAACTTACCACTTGCCGGGCCTTTCACCTGAATATTGGGTACAATATCTTGAATGGGGTGAAAATGAATGGGAGCGGCAGGTGCATCTATTTCCGAAAGCCATTCTTTAAGTTGTTTTGCGGAGCTTAAGTAAACAACACCGCCCAGACCAACCCAACCGTGTGCTGCAGCACACATGGGGCAATGCTCCCCACTGGTATACATCCAAGTCTGTTTGCGATCTTCGGGAGATAAATTATCTGCCGCCCAGTGGGCCAGTTCAATCTCGGGATGCGCCAAATTGTTTAATTCGTTCACCCTATTACGGGCTGAGGCAATTACCTCGTTATTTTTATTTACTAAGAGCGACCCAAAGGGTTTATCGCCCGCTTTTACTGCTTCTTCGGCCAGGGCCAAGCACTGAGCCAGATGTTTTAAATCGATTTCCGATAGGGTTGTATCTGTGTTATTCATTTATAATCGTTTCTAATTATTACTTCTGTTATCCTAATGACCTTGAAATGGTCCCAGAGGAAGCTACATAATTTCTTGCGAATCTGCCAATCTTTTGGTTTTCCATGAAACCTTCTAAATAGTCACCATAGGTTAGACTCCTATTTGGTATAGGTTCTTATTACTGGAGGACAGGAATGCTTTGGTATTGAACCCAGTATAATAAGAAAATCCTGAGGAAGGTTGTCTCCGGAAAGCAAACGATAAATTTCCCGAATAAGTTAAGGGCGTTTGTAATGAGTAGAAGAGGCTCAACAAGGATTCTTTTAGCAGTACCGGCAATTGACTAAGAGGCAGTAACAGGGAAACAACTTAGCGATACGCCATTGTTTTGGTAATCCTGACTAGGTGAGCATTCTGTTCCATTACACTTAGTACTAATTTTAAAGCCTAGAAACGGCTTTTACTTACTGCTTTTTAAGGTAGAAAATCCTATTGCCCCGATGTGTAGGTCTGGGCAATAGGAAGTATATTTTTATTGGTATTCCTAAACAGTTTCTTCTTCTATCTGTGCTTCTTCCTCTTCTTGTTCGGACTTTTCTATAACCTTAAATTTTTCTAGCTGCTCTTCTTCGCCTGTAAAATAGGGAAACACATCTAAAATTGGAGACTCTGTAATCGCAGGAATGGAATAGTCGCCCGTAGTTCCTCTCATTGCGGTAATGGTATTATCGTAGGCTTCTTTTACGTCATTAGCCTGTACCAGCATGTATAAATTGGTCTTTCGTTCCTTGCCACTTTCTTCATCAAAAGCAATTAGGGAAACCTTGGATTTAAACCAACGATCCGAATTTTCATAGGGATGGACTTCCGAGAAATTAGCGACCTTAATATTGGTAATTAGAAACTCCTCACTAGTTAAAGTGGCCATTTCCTCATTTATTCTTGTTTCTGCTTCTGTATAGGAGATAGCATCCAGGAGGTAGGTCTCTGTGGTTACCTTTTGTTCTCCAGTTTCGTGTGTTTTTCTGTATTTAACTTTGCATTCGTACCAAGTTACACTCATAATATTATTTTTAGGTTGCCAAATATATATGTTATAAAAGTGATATAAGGAAAAAGCCAGAATAGATATTCACAATATGGTAAGCGTATGCAACCATACCCTATACCCCCCCCCTTTTTCCGTTAGAATTCTACGAGTGCTATTCCTTCAATTCCCCTTAAAGTGTTTTTCAGGTAGACCTTACCGGAACCTATCCTTATTATATGTTCTATCCTGGGTAACCCCTAAATTGGGGGAACAACAATCACATTTACTGGGCTACCTTCATAAGTATTAATTGCTTAAGTTCCCATCAACAGAAGTCCAAATTAGTAGCTCTCGGAAATGATTAAGATAAACTGAAGTCCTCCCAACGCCGAATACTTTTATCACCGACCCATAAAAAAATAAGGAAAACGTTCATTATTTACTTACCTTTAAAACTCTAAAAAACCATAGTTCAGAATGACAACTAGCCACCCACTAATAGTACTAGCCGATGATGATGAGGACGACTGCATGTTTTTTAAAGACGCCTTGGAGGAACTCCGCCTCCCGGTCTTTCTTAAAACCTTGAACAATGGGGTGGAATTGATGAATTACCTTAAGGAATTGGAAACCGACTTTCCCAAGGTGCTTTTTCTGGACTTAAACATGCCTTTAAAAACAGGCTTTGAATGCCTTTCCGAAATAAAGCACTGCGACAAATTAAGACATTTACCAGTGGTAATTTTCACTACCTCCAACAATCCTACGGTTATTAATAAATTGTTTGCGGAAGGCGCAGATTTCTTTATTCGAAAACCTGCCAGCTTCACCAACCTCAAAACTGTGATTAATAAGGTGGTAACATTACTTGACTCAAACAATGGGTTGCCACCAAAAAAAGACACTTTTCTTATTAAACCAGAAAATTAAAACGCTATGAATAAACCCCATAAAGCAAACGGAATCCCCTTCCTCAGTGCTGGAGGCGATATGGGAGCACATATAAGCGCAATGGCATGGGAGGAAACTTCCTTGGGACCTATCACTGAGTGGCCCACAAGCTTACGCACAACACTTAGTTTAATTTTACACGCTTCCTTACCCATGTGTTGTTTTTGGGGAGGAGAACAAATTTGCTTTTATAACGATGCGTTTCGGCTTCACTTGGAAGGAAATGAAAAACAGCCCGTTATCGGAAAAAAGGGAAGTGAGGCTTGGCCAGAAATTTGGGACTTTTTAGAATTAAAGATAAATAGGGTATTAGACACTGCTAAACCTGTCACTGCTTACAATGAAAAATTATCTTTTAATAGGAAGTCAGGCAAAAAAGGTAATTACAAAACCATCTGTTTTAGTGCAGCATTCAATGATGAGGGCCAGGTTGCTGGTGTCCTGCTTACCTTTACTGAAACCACCAAGCACGATAAGGCCCAACAACGTCTAGAGGAAAGCGAACGCAAATTTAAAATACTCACAGATGCTATGCCAGAGTTTATATGGCTTACAGACTCTGAAGGGAATATAAACTACTTTAACCGGTCTGTTTACAACTATTCTGGACTAGGTCCGGAGCAACTAGAGAACAGAGGCTGGTTGCAAGTGGTACATCCAGATGACCGGGAAGAGAATATAAGACTCTGGGAAAAGGCTATTGAAACGGGGCAAGATTTTTTGTTTGAGCATCGTTTTAAACGGCATGACGGTGTATACCGCTGGCAACTAACTAGGGCAAAACCTCAAAGAAACCAAAGCGGGGAAATACTAATGTGGGTGGGCATTAGCACGGATATTCAAGACCAAAAAATGTTTACTTATGAACTGGAGAAACAGGTAAGGGAACGAACTTCGGAGCTACTCCAATTAAACGAGTCCCTAAAAAAAGGCGAACAACGCTATCATTTAATGGTAGAGGAAGTACAGGACTATGCCATCCTATATCTCAATAGACATGGGATTGTAGAGAATTGGAACACAGGAGCAGAAAAAATTAAAGGGTATAAGGCTGATGAGATTATTGGTAAAAGCTTTTCAAATTTTTATACCGAAGAGGACCGGAAAAACGGCCTTCCACAAAAACTATTGAAAAGAGCCATTAAAAATGATCGGGCGGTACAGGAAGGGTGGCGCGTAAGGAAGGATAAGACCTTGTTTTGGGCAAGTGTGGTGATCACCGCAGTGCATGGACAAAACAATGAGGTAATAGGGTTTTCTAAGGTTACGCGCGACTTAACCGCAAAGAAGGAGGCCGATGATGCCTTAAAAGAAAAAAAGATTGAGCTAGAACAAAAAAACAATGAACTTCAGGAGCTGAATAAAGAGCTTCAATCCTTTGCATATATCGCTAGCCATGATCTTCAGGAACCACTAAGAAAAATTCAGACCTTTACATCGCGAATTGCTGAAAAGGAAGGACATGTACTTTCTAATTATGGTAAAGATCTTTTTGCCCGTATGCGACTTTCAGCAGAACGCATGCAAACACTTATTGAAGATTTGCTTGCCTACTCTAGAACGCATAATCAGGAAGGGGAGTTGAAAAAAACATCCCTCAGAAATATTGTTGCACAAGTAGAGGAAGATCTCGCCGAAGAGTTGTTAAAAAAGGAGGCAGTAATAGACTTCCAATCAAATTACGAGCTGCTTATTATTCCCTTTCAAATAAAACAACTCTTCCACAATTTGATTACCAATTCCTTAAAATTCTCCAAGCCTAGTGTCCCCTTACGAATAACCATAGATACTGAAGTGGTTGCAGGAAGTGCTATTGAAAATAAATCCCTGTTAAACCACAAAAACTACTGTCGTATATCTGTTTCCGATAACGGAATAGGATTTGACCAACAATACAGCAAAAAGATTTTTGAGCTTTTCCAACGACTCCATGGGAAGTCAGAGTATCCGGGTACTGGAATTGGACTTGCCATTATTAAGAGAATAGTGGAAAATCACCACGGCGTAATAACAGCTACCGGAGAATTGGGTGTAGGGGCAACTTTTTATATTTATCTACCAGTGGAATCTTAAACACCTAACATCCTAAATCCAAACTATTTAATTTTACAAATAGGAAGCCATTTTAAAAAGTACGCTTCCTATTTGCTAAATCGTTACAACCTGCTATATAGGTAGTGGTTAGCTTCTCATCTTTGCCATTTAGGGGTAAGGAAGATACCAAAAATCTATGGTATGCATGGATACGAACTTCTTTTCCATGTATTTCACGGTCACTATTTATTGCTTTTGATATTTAGCAATAAGGAATCTCTCAATTCAATTAAGGAATTACTCAAACCTACCTTGTAAACATGGGGAAACTCAAATCTTTTATGTTCGTCCGATAACTGGGAAACCCTATGCTTTCTATACTCGGAGATTTCACTCACCTGTAGTTCTGGAATCAATACATTTCCATTTTCAACTACTTTTGAAGTCAAAACCTCACTCTTTAATCCGGCAATTACAGATTGCTTATCAGGATATTGGGGGTGATAAATAGTGTGTATATCCGATACCTTTTCTTCTGCCAATACAATAGCATCTGCATACAATTTATCTTCATCGGTGTAATACCTCGCAATCTTTTTCTTTCCTGGAAGTGTCAACTTATATACATCTTCAGACAGTTTTATAGTGGGTCTCTTGTTTACCTGACTAAGCTTATAGACTCCGTCTAAAGCTCCATCTTTTTGACCGGTAATAAGACTGGTACCCACCCCAAAACCGTCCAATTTAGCTCCCTGATCTATGAGGCTTTTAATGATATATTCGTCCAACTGGTTAGACGCAATAATTTTCACCTCTTTCAATCCGGCATCATCCAATAGCTGCCTAGCTTTTTTGGATAAGTAGGCCAAGTCTCCGCTATCTAATCTAATGGCTGCTAGTTGCTCTCCTTTTTCAGCCATTTCTTTGGCAACAATAATAGCATTGGGAACGCCACTTTTTAGCGTGTGATACGTATCAACCAACAATACACAGTTTTTGGGTCTGGTCTCTGCATATACCCTAAAGGCCGTTAGCTCATCTTCAAAACTTTGCACCCAGGAATGTGCTTGTGTCCCGGAAGCCTCCAGTCCGTATAAATGAGCACTAAGTACGTTAGAGGTAGCATCTACGCCACCTACTACCGCTGCTCTACTACCGTGAATTGCGGCCCACCCCTGGGCACGGCGCATTCCAAATTCCATTAATGCCTTATCCCCAGCTGAAAGGCGAAGCCGGTTGGCCTTTGTTGCGATCAGTGACTGATAATTAATGGTGTTCAGCAACAGTGTTTCTAACAATTGGGCCTCTATGATTGTGCCTTCCACAGTGATTACCGGCTCATTGGGAAAAATAACTTCCCCTTCCTTAGGAGCATATAGGGTTCCTTTGAACTGAAAGTCTTTTAAATACTCCAAAAAGCTACTTTGGAAGCCTCTTTGGTGTAGAAAATCAATAGCCTCTGAACTGAACTTAAAATCTTGTATTAGCTCTAATAGATCTTGTAGTCCCGAAAAGATGGTATATCCCCCTCCAAAGGGATTTTTCCTAAAGAAATAATCGAAATTAACCGTATCTCCCGCCCTTCCCGACAAAAAGTAGCCTTCGGCCATGGAGAGTTGATAGAGATCGGTGTAGAGGCCAGAAAATTTATTGGTTAAATTCATTATATCCAATTTTAAATTGGTTGCTCAGCTATTTAAGTTTATGGTAGTGAAATACCCACTAGAAAAGGTATACGCTCAAAATTAACGGTTATTCTACCTTCCTCCAAGCGGGTTCACTAGTACCGCAATACAACTACTTGCTATGCCCAAGCAGCCTATTGTTTGGATAGTACATAATGGGATGCCAGATCCCCGGTATTGACCTTCCCATCCTTATCTAACATAATGATGGCATTCTCTACTACTTTGTAATGTTTTGTTTCTCCGTTGACTTCTAGAAGTGTTATGGTATTCCCGTCCTCATTCCAGGTGAATTTTCCATTATCGGTAAACTTCCCATCTTCTTTCCCTAGGTACTCTAGCTCGGACTTATAGCTACCATCGGCAGTAAGGGTAATCTTGGTATGTATACCCTCACAACTGGCACAAGGTAGGGTCCCCTCATAGGTTCCTTCCCAATCCAAGGATATTTGCGAAGTGTGCATATCTGGAACTTCATTTTTATCTGCCGGAATTTCGGAAGTAGTTTCACTCTTTATGGAAGCGTATTTATCAGCGCTATTTTTACAGGAAACGGTTATAAGGCCCATGAGTCCTAATGCTAAAATTGTTTTTTTCATTTCTATATTATATTTCAGTTGCTTTAAAAATATCAAACTGCTTGCCAAAACAGGGTTATAAAAAACATAAAGTTTAATAAAATAGTTGTCATCCCCCATTATTTTTATTTATCCCTCTATTAACTAAGGGCACAATCTCTCATATCCCCGTAGGTGTCTATTCTACAAGTGATTATGACAACTTATAATATTATAACTTGAGTATAGGAGTAGGTTCTATGTTATGATCTCCACCATTGTAAAGGAATTAATACAATCTAAAACAACCTCTTTTCGGTATTTTCTTATATTTCCGGCCATTGTATTTATACTTCTTATAGCTAGAATTGGCTCTTACGATTTAGAAGAAACCAGTGAGACCAGATATGCGGAAATCAGTAGGGAGATGTTGGTATCTAGTGACTACTTACCTTCCCAATTATTAGGGATATACCATTAGCATTAACCGCCACTCACCTATTATTTCACCACCCTCGGTTACCACATCATTGGGTTAAACCAGTTTGGGGCCAGGTTCTTTCTTCAGCTGGCCTTTATATTACCATAACTCCTTTTGTACAGGATAGCCAAGTTTTTGTTTCAGGATTAGGAGATAGCTTTTTTTAGCTGGACTCATTTATTATTCTATTCCGATATTATTACTACCAAATCAATTTAAACATGGAAAAGAGTTTAAAAAGTGATGGGTGTATTACAATAATTAGGAACTATTTATGTTGCAATATTTTTTCCTATAGCTAATGCATGGGACTACAAAGACACCCTATGTAGCCTGATGAAATTTTGATTCATTAACCTTTTTCACCTCAATATCTTCCATACTTTTCCTACCCTTTCGTTTGTTTTTCCATAAAAGATGCGTTATCATACGCTAATAAAGAAATACGCTGTAGCATGTTCAATAAACTTGTGGCCATAGAGCCGTTAAATTTAATCCCATCAGCAGAAAAGGACCTTCATAATTACGCAAAAGAAGTAGTACTCTATAGGGACATCCCTAAAGACGATATGGAAATGGCAATGCGAATTGGCGATGCGGATGCAGTTTTATTAAGTTACACCTCCCATCTTGGGAAAGCCACATTAATGAAGTGTTTAAATGTAAGATATATTGGGATGTGTTGTTCCTTGTACTCCCCTGAAAGTGCCAACGTAGATATCGCCTATGCTACTGAACGCGGAATTACGGTGACGGGAATTCGCGATTATGGGGATGAAGGAGTTGTGGAATACGTAATTAGTGAGCTTGTCCGTTGCCTTCACGGTTTTGGCACAAAACCCAACGGAGAGCCCGAAAAACCTTGGGATGGAGTACCAAGGGAGATAACCGGAATAAAAGCAGGAATCGTAGGTTTGGGAGCCTCTGGAGGAATGGTGGCAGATGCCCTTCATTTTTTTGGAGCCGAGATAGCCTATTTTTCACGAGGTGAAAAACCGGAGGCCAAGGCAAAGGGGTATCGTTATTTGCCTTTAAAAACCCTGCTTGCAGAGTGTGAGGTAGTCATCACCTGTCTTAATAAAAACACCGTGCTATTACACGAAGAAGAATTTACACAGTTAGGAAACCGTAAAATTCTTTTTAATACTGGTCTTTCTCCAGCTTGGGATGAAACTCCCTTTCAGCAGTGGCTAGAGGGTGATAATCGTCTCTATGCAGATACCCTTGGCGCATTGGGAAACAAGAAGTTCTTAAGTCACCCTAATGTATATTGTATGCAGGTTTCCGTAGGGAGAACAAGACAGGCGTTTGACCGACTTAGCAAAAAGGTTTTAGCGAATATTGATGACTATTTTAAAAAACAATTGGCGAAGTAATGTTGCGTAGGGTGTTCACCACGCTCCACCCAGCAATCTGCGACGTTTTGCTATAGACATCCACTACTGCATCTATTTGCTCACTTTTAACCTCTATCCGATGCCTGTCACCAATGTAACCTGGTGTAGAAGTAACCGATACTTTCATATTTTCAGGACCAACAGTGGCAAGGGAGGCTGCAACCGACACATTCACTTTGGATGGGAAAAGAGCAATGGCCTCCTGAGCGTTCCCTTTCATAACCGTTTTCTTTTCGGTTTGTAGGGACTCTTCGTATACGGGGGTGTTTTTTAAGGAATCAGGACTTTTTTCAGTAGCAAAAGATGCCGTACATTTCTCCATGAGAGAAATGGTTCTCATTACATCAAAACCTCCAATAGCACCAGAAACCAAATGTACGCGAGTATTATTCTCACTGGCAGCCTTTTTTACCGCTTCATAGTAATCCGTATCGGCTAGGGCACCAATGGAAAGTGTTACAATGGAAGAACCTTTGGTTAATGCAGGTATGGCGAACTCTCGAAAGGCATCAGGAGATGCTGCCTCCACAATATAGTCTGGTTTAAGGGCAAGTAATTCATCCATCGTGTTACAGGCTGTACAGGTGTTTTTGGACTGTGAACTGGAAATCATATCCACAATTCGTTCGGCTTTTTCAAATGTTCGGGAATAGCATCCTATAAGCTTGTACTGGGGCAATAGTCCAGAATTCATTGCTTCTACAACAATGTGGGCAAGTTTCCCACAACCAACGATAGCTAGTGTATTTATTTTCATGCCGACCAATATAGCAAGTTCTTATCCATAAACCAAAATGGACTATTCTCCTTGAAGTTTAGTTAATGCGTAAGAAATATACAGGGATAGGCACCATGCTTTTTTACCAATTAAAGTATTCGGAATTATGGACATCTTAGCCACCCTACAGGGAAAGACGGGAAGAAGAGGATAAGCCATATACTGTAAGATGGGTAGTAGCAAGGCTACATTTTATAAGTCCGCATCCCTTAGTTAGTTCCTGCCAATTCCTCAAAGTTTAGAATACGATCACAGATTTTTTTCAATAAAGGAAGCTC
Organism: Arenibacter lacus; assembly: GCF_008711145.1. NCBI lineage: Bacteria > Pseudomonadati > Bacteroidota > Flavobacteriia > Flavobacteriales > Flavobacteriaceae > Arenibacter > Arenibacter lacus. The sequence continues at coordinate 51,290 of NZ_VVIN01000006.1, read as the reverse complement.
GTGACTAATAACCAACATTCCAAGTTGCTGGCGCTCTACCAGCTGCAAAACAGTTTGCCATATTTGTGTTTGGGTAATGGCATCGAGCATAGTTGTCATCTCATCTGCGATTATAAATTTTGTTTCTGGTGAAATGGCTCTAGCAAGGCAAAAACGCTGTAATTCCCCACCGGAAAGCTGTGATGGGAAACGCTGCATCCACTCCTGTTGTAAATTGTATCCTTTTTTATTATGACCACCATTATATATGAGTTAGCTTAACCGCTACCCAATACATAACTCTAATAAAAAAAGCTACTTAGCTTATCTTAAATAATCCTTTGAAGTATTCTGGAATATTTTTGCTTTGCTAATCTTTTGAGTGCTTTTTGAAAAGCATAATCTTCAAATTTATTTTATTAGAATAAACGAGAAATTTGAAAAAATCTATTTTGCTAATCTTAACACTCATGGCAAAGTTAGTACCTTATATGTTGACAACAATAACAAACATCGCACATTTAGCAATTTTATAACACAATCATTAGCGAATCATTAATTATGCCTTACAGTATTTAATCCATCAAAAGTCCCTTTGAAATAAATTTGGGAAACATACTTACCTGACATAGAACATCCTTGGTTAAGGTACCTAGGTACACCAGTGTGATTTTGGCATAAAACAAAGCCAACCCAATTACAGGATCCTACAAAATATTTCTTAACAGAAATAGGACAACAACCCTATTTATAATGAATACTTTAACACATATTCCTACACCAAATCAAGTAGTATTCTGATTTTTAATTTTAGTGGAGGTACGCAAAGTCTAAATCCCAACAATTGGAGGCAACTTCTTATTGGGGGAATACTGATTAATATCAGCAGTTATATAAATTGACTATCCTAATTTTGCATATTTATAAAAGAGTTTATTAATTTTGATTACTTCTAAAAGGTCTACAGTTAAATGGCAACTACAGGCAACTAGATCACACATAGCTTTTTTAATTTCATTAAACTAATAGGCTGAGCAGTTACATTTTACATACATTTCTAGAATAAAGCGACTTCCTTCCCATAGCAATCCTATAATTCCGACATAAAAATTGATGTAAGGACTTAAAAAAGTATGGTTAATAAGGTATAGAAGGAGTAGATTTGCAAAAACAATTATTTATTTATTACAATACAGTATGCATAAAAATTTCCAAGAGTATATAAAGGAATTTGAAAAGGTTCTTAAGAGCGTTTTTCACGAAAGATATAATATTGATCAATTTAGTAACGAACGAGGGATACCCCCTGTAGCCCTAAGGGAAATTATGGGGAAGTCTCCTTTATCCGTGGCTATTCCTGAAGAATTTGGAGGAAGAGGCCTAAAGGTTAAGGAATGCTTGGGCATCTTATCCTCGGCTTCGTACGAATCCCTTTCCTTATCTCTGACCTTTGGAATAAACATCGCATTATTTTTGGAGCCGGTAGCCAAGTATGCCAATGCTGATATAAAAGCCAATATTTTTGATCGGTTTCTAAAGAAACAAAATATGGGGGGTCTTATGATCACCGAACCAGATTATGGTAGCAATGCACTTGGAATGGAAACCTATAATGAAAAGGAAGGCGACAGTTATAGGGTTAAGGGTACCAAACACTGGCAAGGATTAACGGGTATGGCAGACTATTGGCTTATTGCCTCTCGTGAAAAGAATAGTAAGGGGAACCTAAATAGAGACATCGATTTTTTCATTTGTGATGTAACCCAGCCCAATCAGCAGATTATAGTAGAGGAATACTATGACAATCTAGGGCTCTATATGATTCCTTATGGTAAAAACAAGGTAGATATTCTTGTTCCTTCGCAATATAAACTGGAGCCTGCTACCTCTGGAGTGAAAATGATGCTCGATATTCTTCATAGAAGTAGGATGCAATTTCCAGGGATGGCCCTTGGTTTCATTAAGCGAATGCTAGATGAGTGTATACAACATTGCGAAGCTAGGATCATTGGAAACAGCAAGTTAATTGAGCTAGACATGGTTCAATACCAAATATCAAAGGTACAATCGGCCTTTACTATTGCTTCGGCCATGTGCTTTAGAAGTAGTACCCATAGCGGTATTGATAAAGATCTTGCCGATGCGGGTGTTGAAGCCAATTCTATGAAGGCATTTGTAACCGACCTTATGCAGGAATCGGCACAAATAGCTACGCAGTTATACGGCTCTACCGGATTTAAGATGGAGAACATAGCCGGAAGGGGAATTATGGATACTAGGGCATTTCAGATTTTTGAAGGATCCAACGAAATGCTTTATACGCAAATTGCCGAAATAATAGGAAAAATAATGAAGCGTAAAAACGATTACAATGTGTATGCATTTTTAAAAGAGTTTAACCTAACCGATCGTTCGCATCCTCACTTTAAGGATATTATCGATTTCTCTTTTACTCCAGGCTTAAAACAAAGAAAACTAGTGGAATTAGGTAAAATATTCTCTAGAATTATCTCTTTGAATTTTGTGCTTGAAATGGAAGAAAAAGGATTCCGTAAAGATCTTGTTGCCAATTGCGTGGAAGTCATAAAAGGAGACGTAGCCAATTTGGTGAATTCTTTCCAAAATAAGAATACCGTAGTACAGGTTGCCGACTACCAAGAAAACAGTGATTGGTATAATTTTGTATAAGTAGGGATATCCTGCTCCTAGGCAGTCCCTACACAACCACTAAAAAAAAAGGCGCTTCCAATCCCTTGTATAAGGAATTGGAGCGCCTTTTTTAATTTGTTTATAAAGTTATAAGTCCAAAAACCAATGATCTATTTCCGGCTATCCTTAAGGGTGCCCGGCCTGCAAATTAAACTCAAACCTGGTGTTAGTACAATGATATACTCTAGTGCATGGTATTAGGAAAAGAGGGGAACTAGCCAGACGTGGTATTTAAGTTCTGTTTGTTGACCAATATTTTCTCCACATCCAGTTTCGTCAAGGGTTTATTGAAACACCCCTTTACCAAAGGGTGCTCCGATACCTTTTTCCTAAGCTCTTTATTACTAAAGGATGAAAGTACATAGATGTCCGTTGGAATATTTGGACTATAGATATTGTTAAATTCTCTTAGAAAATCCCATCCGTCCATATTTGGCATCTCTAGATCCAAAAACAGAATATCTGGAAGTTGTTTACCATCGGTGAGCTGATCGGTAAATGTTCTCAATCCATCTTTCGCAGAATCAAAACTTATAAAAGCACAGCTTTCTATAGCCTGTTTCATTCTATATTGCGTAGCGAATTGAGATACCAAGTCGTCATCTATAATATAAACAAGTGGATTCATAGATAATTGTAAGCATTCAATGATGAAAAATGCTTCCTCTATTACAAAAATACATCATAATCCAAATTTTCACGAGTAGATTGCTAAAGAAGAATCTTACTTGAGTTCTTCACTTTCTTGATTATTTCCTACTCTTTATACTTGCAAGCACCAAATTTTCTATCGTCATCCTAGTTCACCTTGAACTGAAATATTTCCGAATTGGACGTATTCCCCTCTGCATCGGTAGTGACCACCTGCCAATAATAGGTATTCCCAGAGGTAACCGTTGCTACCTTGTTCTGGTCCGTTACTGCCCCTAAACTAGACAGTGGTGGATTGGCCACATCCAAGAATAACTCATATCCTTGGATATCATTATCGGGGTCGGATCCCTTCCATCGAAGATTAATAGTTCCCTCGCTAGCGGTAACGCTAGCGCCCATTTCTGGCGCCACCACTTCAGCTGGAAAAGGAGCATAACTTTGGGTCCCCTCCCCTGCCAAGTAAAAGCGATAGGTAGTACTCTGTGCGGGTTGGTTAATTTTATTTGAAGTAGATACCACATACCATGAGTAAGGTTCTCCCTTGTTCAATTTAACGAAGATTGATTCCGTAGTACTGGAGTGTTTGGTTGTTTGTTGCGAATCTAGATTAGTGATTACCAAGCTATAATTGTCCGTATGTTTAGACGCCTCCCAAATAAATTGCACCTCGCTTTGGGTATCGGACACCGATTTTCCATCCAAGCATACCTCTTCGTTGGCCGGACTGATAGGTGTAGCAGGGGTTGGCGGTGTGGCTATGGGTTCTGTAGGACTATCATCGCCACCACCACCGCAGCTAATAAAAATAGTGATGAGGGAAAGGCCTAGTAGTTTTATGAAGGGGTTACTCATAATTTAATAATTTTAAAAGTTTCGTTAATCGTCTTACCTTTCACCTGTACCAGGTAGTTCCCAGAAATGAAATGGGCAGTAGCTACCCGTACCGTTCTATCAGCTCCAATTTGCTTCTTCTTTTTGTAAAGCATTCTTCCCGTAAAATCGAAAATGGTTACGGTTACCTCGTTATCCATGCCTCCGCAATAAATAGACAGTTCCGAATCTACCGGATTGGGATAGTACTTTACATCTTCGGATACAATTACCTGGGTTTCAAAGGTCCCTTGACAGGGAACTCCGGTAGTTACTTTAATACTGTTTACACCTGCCATTAAGGAAAGCGTTAGAGTATCCTCCTTGGTTATGGAAGTTTTCCCGTTTAGGGTTACGTAATACGATGCACCTCCTTTTAAGGAGAGGGAAACGCTTTTTGAAGATCTGTCTATTGCTGAAAAAACCGATAAATCCTCTGGTTCACTAATTTCGATAGAGAAACATTGTTCATAGGAAGACTCCCCTTCTACCTCAAAACAAAGGGAATAGCTACCCGGTTTTAAATTTTCTATTCCCAAACTATCCGTGAAACTACTAGTGAAGTTATAATCATTAGGGCCCAACAACCTTGCCGTATAATTATGGCTGGCAGTTGCCGAAATATCAATTTTGCCATTATTGGCCGATTTACAGTTTACGCTGGTAGATGAAATTCGGTAATTGGTAACGGGCAAGGTAAACACCTTACAACCGTTTACATCTACTGTTGCTCCGAGAGGGGTATTAGGACATTCATCTTCTGAATTAATTACCCCGTCACTATCCAAATCATTAGGGTCTACAAAAGGTTTATCCCCATAAATTAAAAACTCCCCAGGTTGCAAGCTAATGGGACTAGACACTTGGGTTACCTCCAAAGGACGGTTTCGCTTCATTAAATTATACCAGGTTCCGGTTTCCTGAAAGTCAGGAGCTACCTGCACTGTAGTCAACCCAAAATTACCAATAACCACCACGTATTTAATATCCGTTTCCGAGGCGTCATCGAGCGTTAAATGAATACGCTTCATCCCACTTGCATCGGAGAGATCCATTGAAAAATTGGAGGTGGAAAACACTGGAGCATCCGTTTTTAGTTGTATTAGTTTACGATAGGTATGGTATAGTGCCCACCTATTGGGGTCCTCTGCATATTCCCAAAGGATGGGCTTATTACCCACCCGTCCATTTTGATCTATGGAAATGTCATATCCCAACTCCCCAAACTGCCAAATTAATTTTGGTCCGGGGACAGTAAAGAAAAAAGCCGCTGCCGTCCCCATCCGTTCCAAGGCTATTGGCAAAGATTTGGTGGAATAGTTTTCCGTGGCGTTTCCAAAGTTTAAATTTTTAAACATTAATCGCTCCTCATCATGGCTTTCCATATAAGAAATTGCCGAAGGGGTGGTAAATCCTTTTTGCAAATAGGAGACTCCAGAAAAGTTAGATTTTCCGCTACTGTGGTAACCCATGGTGGCTTCATTATAAGGGGTGGTCTGCTTATTCCAGAGCATAATACCCTTCCCCTCATCAATCCTATATTCTGCCCATTCCCTTTCTTCCTGTATCCCTCCTAAATGCTCAAAAATCACATAAAAATTAGGGTTTACTTCCCATTGTTTATCGGCGTATTGCTTTAATACATCCACTCTATCTTGCTGATATGCATTGGTACAGGCATCGTTATTGGAAGCACAATTTTGGGTAAAACCCTTGGTGAGGTCCCATCTAAAACCGTCTATCTTAAATTCGTCAATCCAATATTGCGCCGTCCTTTCTACATAATATTGCGTAGCTGGAGATTGATGGTTAAAATCATTAAAAACGCTATAGGAGTGTTTTGCTTCCTGATTAAAGAAAGGATTATTGGTAGTTGCTGTTCCCCCAAGGCCGCCATTGGTATCGTTCCACAGTCTAAAATAGGGGTGCTGCCCAGTAGCATGATTATAAACAACATCTAAAATTACCGCCATTCCACGTTTGTGGCATTCATCTATCAAGGCTTTTAAGGCATCTTTGGTTCCGTAGTATTTATCCAAAGCCATATGGAAAGATGGATTATAGCCCCAGCTTTCATTTCCATCAAACTCATTAATAGGCATTAGCTCAATAGCATTTATTCCCAACGACTGCAAATAATCCAAACGTTCCTTTAAAGCATCAAAACTGTGTAACTCATCAAAATCTCGCAGTAAGACTTCATATATAACCAAGTCTTCTTTCTTGGGTGCTACAAAGTTGGTTATCTGCCATTCATATTCCGCCTCACCGGTACGCAATACCGTAACCGCTTCGGTGGTTAAATTAGTGGGATAATCTGGAAGATTTGGAAAGGTAAGCTCATTGATGTACTGATCGGAATAAGGGTCTAATATTAGGGTAGAATAAGGATCGGCAATATTAATTTCAAAATTGACCAAATATTGGTACAAATGATCTTTTTGCGGTGTTAAACCCGTTAGTTCTATCCAAAACCTGTCTTGCGAACTGTCTTTCTTCATCAGGTAAGTATCGTCTATTTCCCAATTATTGAAATCTCCAATCACGTGAACAAATTCCTTAAATGGGGCATAGAGCACCAAGGTAGCCTTAGTTGGGTCTAAAGGATCTAGGTTTATACCGTCTAACATTCCATCGGGAACAGGTACCTCCTCTACCGTTGGAGCAACCACTGCTTTAAAAGCTACGGATTTCGTTTCCCCGTCATGGGTAGCCTGCAAAACAAACTGTGTATTTTGAGTGACCGAATAATCGAAATTATAATCGGTGATGGCATCTTGTTGATCTATTTCTATTCCATTGGCAGTAAGTACAAAATTGGATGCCAATGAAGTGCTGCCCATAATATTCAATAATTCCCCGCTGTTTACCACAGTGGTACTTTCTGCGGGAGCTATTAAATTAAGTTGAAAAGCACCTACGGCAAAAATATGGTCCTGTGTTTTTTTATCACCATCCCCATTTTTGGCCTTAACCAAGACTCCAATCTCCCCTATATTGGTCCTATTGAAAAAAGTACTGGGAGTTAAAGAGAAACTAAAGGTACCATCCCCATTATCGCTTAATTTTTGTGCCTCATTGCTATTAGTCCATGTTCCATTAGTTGGGGAATCTTGGGAGTTTTGCCCATTGGCATCCAAGGACCAGGCCCAAAGGTAAAGGTCTGTCACCCCCCATTTTTCCGGATCTACGTTCCCTACGGTCAGGGTAATTTGGTCGTTCTCCCCAAAAGCTTCGGGTGATACAGCAAAGTTTGCCGTTTGCACCTGGGAAATAGCAAGGCTAGAAATTAGGAAAAGTAGTACTGGTAATAGTTTTCTCATACAGTTGGTATTAAAAAAGGGCCGTAGAAAATCTACAGCCCTTTATAAGTAATTGGTTATTCAATGGTATAGGTGGGGGAACTCTCATCTGAGAAATCGAGGGTAATCCTATACGTTCCTGCAGTGACTGCAATATTATTATCGGAATCCCTATCCAAAACCCCGTCTAAATTGGCGTCTCCATAATCTTCTCCCCAAGTATCGTTAGGGCGAATTTTTATTTCTCCATCCCCTAGGGTAATATCGATAGTCCACACACCAGGATTGGCAAAATCTGGCGTAAACTTACTATCCGGCCCATCCCATCCATTTGGAGTTGCAGAACCTACCAGCCCCCATATTTTAGTTTCAGTAATGGAATACTCCAAGGTATTAAAATTAACGGTTACCAAGTAGTAGCCAGCGGTTACAGCAATATTGTTATCGGCATCCTGATCCAATACTCCGTCTCCATTTGCATCCCCATAATCGCCACCCCAGGTATCATTCATTCTAACTTTTACTTCTCCATCTTTCAATTGTACTACCGTTTTAAAGGTGTCGGTATTATAATCATAAACCAATTTGGTATCCGGTCCGTCCCATCCGTTTGGCGTAGCGGATCCTACCAGTCCCCAATAGAAAGTTTCAATGGTATAGGAATTATCGCTCCAATCTATGGTGATCCTATAGGTTCCTTCGGTAACCGCAATATTGTTATCCGGGTCCTGATCTAAAATTCCATCGTTGTTTGCGTCTCCAAAATCGCCACCCCATGCGTTGTTTTGCCTAAATTTAATTTCGCCATCCACCAAGTTTGCATAGGCTACAATTACATCTGGATTATCGGTTGTATAAAAGGGAATATCTGGCCCATCCCATCCATTTGGGGTTGCACCACCCACAACACCCCAGGTAGAAACTTCAATACCACTACCTTCTCCCTTGGCTTCTGGAAGCACCACATTTAGAGCGGTTACGGTAGAGATACTTTCTGGTGCGTTTTCTCCCCCATCTCCAATAAATGCCCTGACCCTAAAATAAAGACTCCCGGAGTTTGGCATATCGGCGGTATCTGGATCATTATCCAATCCGGCAAGAGCTGCCAAGGCCAGCATTTGCTCTACGGTAACGCCGTAGTTGTTCTCTGCCGTTGAACCTAAAAGGGTAAATTCTGCGAAATCTTCGGTAGCTGCCCCATGAAGCTCGAAGCTATTGGGAGTAGCCACTCCAAAATTAGGAGCATTCCAAACAAAACGCTCCGCAATATTCTTTTTGGTTTCAGAGGTTAATACATACTCGTTTAAAAAAGTATTGGTAAACATCACCTCTTCCGACGGTTCCGGCGAGCTAATAAATAAATTATCATCTTTCTCACAAGACACCATGCCTAGTGCGATCAAGATAAATAGTCCTATAATTCTTATGTTTTTCATGCTTATGGTTTTTGTTTAGTATCCGTTATTTTGCTTTAAATTTGGGTTGGCTTCCAAGGCCTGTAAGGGAATTGGGAACAATTTATAGGTGTCTGGAATGGCTGTTCCGCCTGCGACACCACCTTTCCACGGCCATAAATAAGTACCGCCTGTAAATTTCCCAAAACGAATTAAATCCGATCTCCTATGACCTTCCAAGTTTAACTCCCTGGCTCTTTCGTCCAGAACGTAATCTAATGATAATTCGCCCTGGCTTATTGGGTCCGCATTAGAACGGTCCCTCACCAAATTCACGTAATTCAGTGCCTTCTCCAAATTAGTTCCCGTCCTAAGGGCACACTCTGCGTACATTAAATAGGCATCCGCCAATCTAAATAGGGGGAAATCCGTACCCGAAAAAGGAGTGGGTGCCATAACAGGCGACACCGCATTGGTATTTCTAAACTTGATTGAGGGATAACCATCCGTCCAAGTTTTGTAATCGGTCATTTCGTAAGAATGCCCCTCTGTAAAAAAGAGTTTAGCTCTATCGTCAGTAGCAGTGTCCAGATCCCCAAACAAACCATACCAGGCCTTGGTTGCCCTGTGGCCTCCCCAGCCTTCTGTTAACCCATAGTCTGCCAAGGTCATGGTTTCGGAACTACTGCCACCATTTACGATATACGTAGTGTTTCCGTAACTCTGACTATTTAAAGCATCTGCAATCAAAGGAAAAATAATCTCTGGCGAGGTATTATTATCCCCAGAAAAAACACTGACAAAACTATCTGCCAGACGGTAGTTACCATTATCGATTACTTTGGAAATGGCTTCCATAGACGCGGCATATTTAGGAGTACCCACATATACTTCAGCATTGATATACAGCTTGGCCAATAGCATTTGACCTACTGCTTTGTTGGCTCTACCATAATCATTGTTCTCTGGCAAGGTCTCCACAATCTCCAATAATTCGGATTCCACGTAATTAAACAGCTCTTCCCTAGTGGCTTCGGGAAGGGGTGCCGAGGTACCAAAGTTTTCTTCGGTTGCCAAAACCCCTTTTCCAAAGGTATCTATGAGATAATAATATGCCAATGCTCTAATAAATCGTACTTCCGAAATTACGGCTTCCTTATTTTCCGTATCCACATTATTGAGCACGGAAAGTAGGTTGTTACACTGGGGAATGGTATAATATATTCTATTGTACAGGTACCTAAAGAATTTATTATTCTCATCCCAGTTAGAGGTAGTCGTCAATTGATCTAACCCATCATCTCCCCATCTATTTTTCATGGCATCGGCAGTGAAATCCTGCAAGTTTACAATTCCACGTAAAAAGGGCGATTCCCCAGCATCATCACTAATATCGGAGCTACCTGGCCCATCTGGCCCGGACAGCGCAAAGGAGCCGTATAATCTGGATACGATCCCCTCTACCGCATTGGGGTCTTTTCTTAAAAGTTCAGCCAAGGTGAGTTCCACCAAAGGGTCGGTATCCAAATCTTTTGTACAGCCCATATTTATAAAGAGGGCCATTCCTAAAAATGCGGTTATTATTCTTTTCATTTGTTTTATTTTATATGTTTTTCTAACGTCACCCCAAATTCTCTTGGGAGCAAATTTCCATTCCACCTTGTGCCATCCAATCCCATGGGATTTTAAACTTTCCAAGGTGATTCCCCTCTTCCTAAAAATCTAAATTTAATCCTAGACTAAATACTCTTGGCCTTGGATAGAAATTTGTATCGATTGCGTTGAAATTCTCCGGATCTTGTCCACTATAATCACTTATCACAAATAGGTTATTGGCAGCTCCATAGATTCTTAATGAAGCATTCTCCAAGAAATTTGGAATACGATACCCCAAAACAATATTCTCACTTCTTAAGAATGAAGCATCCTCTAAAAAGTAATCCGAAAAGGGAATGTTCCCCTGTACGTTTACCATAGCGGTATTGGCATCACCTCTGTAAAAATCCAACACATTGCTTAGGCTATTGCTATTATTAGGAATGGCATTGTCTATCCAACCGGTAGTTAGCCTCTTGGCATTATATACCTTGCCTCCTATTTGCCCCCTAAAACTTGAGCTTAGGTCCCAATGCTTATAATTTAGGTTTATTCCAAAACCATAGGTCCAATTAGGCCTTAAGGGTTGGTAATACCTATCATCATTATCTAATACATTATCTCCATTTAAATCTAAAAACGCATTGGATATGGGATTGCCATCTACATCATAGATCTGCTTAAACACCCATGCGGAGTAGGGCTGGAAACCTACAGTATGGTATCCAATTCTAACTCCAGTCCCTGTAGGTAAGCCAGACTCATCTGCAGTAATTCTAGAAACGTCCTTAAGACTGGTAACCTCAGACCTATTATACCCCACGTTAGAATTAATCTCGAACCTAAAATCTTGGGTGTGTATTGGTTTTAAGTTTAGGTTAACTTCAAAACCTTTACTTTCTGTTTCTCCCACATTTTGAACAAATGCATCGGTCAAGGCCTGTCCTGGAGGAACCGACGTCCTAGCTAATAGGTCTTTGGTTTCTTTTTTATAAAAATCTACAGCACCTGATAAAATATTGTTGTTGAAGAAATCGAAATCCAGCCCAATATTATAGGTAGTCGTTTTTTCCCAAGTAAGATCTGGGTTAAATGCCCTAGCAGAATATAAGGATACGCCAGACAAATATTGACTGGTACTGCTACCCACTACAAAAAGTGGAGAGGATGGATAGTATCCTACGGCCCCGGTAATATCTTGCTGTCCGGTTTTCCCGGCCCCTAGCCTTAGCTTTAGGTCGTTAATGACATTGGAATTCTCAGCAAAATCCATATTTCCTAATTTCCAAGCCACTGCGGCGGCAGGGAAGTAGCCCCATCTATTTTCCTTGGTAAATAAGGAAGATCCGTCTGCCCTAAAGGAGAGGGTTAGCAGTACCTGATCCAAGACATCTATATTGGCCCTTCCAAAGTACGACTGCAGGTTTAGCACATTATAATATCTGTTATTAGGGTTTTCCAGATTCTCCTGTACCTCCCTAATTCCCGTTTCATTATTGTAGCGGTAAATTTCCTTGTTCCCGTCATTTTTGAAATTTTGATAAGAATAGCCACCCTGTACTTCCACTCTTCTTAGGAAACCATCTAATTCCTTGGCATAGACCAAATAGGCATCCAAGGTGGTGTTGGTCATATCTTGATTTTCCCGGTAGTTAACCCCAGGGTTAAACAGATAATTGGTGTTAATATCCGTATTGGCATTATCAAATCGGTAAGTAGCCAATGAATTATCGGAAAACGTTTCCTCTATCTTAGCCTTGGATCCTTCCACACCTAGATTAAGGACTGCCCTCAATTCTGGTAGCGAATGCAATTTATAATCGAGTTCCACATTCCCGAGGAATCTTGCTACCTGCTCTGGTCTTTGTCGCTGTTTTAACAAGGCCAAGGGGTTATATTGTCCGTCTAATATCAATCTATTTCCGTCTACCACCGTATTTTGGTAATAACCTCCAAAACGGTTATCGGGATTAAGATCGAATGCAGGTTTTGTAGGATCCATATTTACGGCTCCTCCAAGAGCGCCCCCCTCATCAATGGCATTTTTGTCTGAGAAAAGTCCCTTTGCATTTACATCTACTTTTAAATGATCGTCAAAGAAAGTGGGTGTTAATTTAACGGATAAGCTTACTCGCTCATAATCATTCGTTTTTACCACTCCGGCCGTATTGGTATAGCCAATGGAACCTCTGAATGGTACCTTACCCCCTAAATTTGCTCTGGCACTAAAGTTATTATTGGAAGAGATGGCAGTTCTATAAATCTGATCTTGCCAATCTGTATCGTAAATGATTCTTCCTTCTATCTCTTCTGTTAAGGGATCATCGCTTAAGGAGCTGTTAGGGTCCTTCACTCCCAACAAATTGGTAAAAGATGGGTGATATTCCTTGATGAATCGCACATAACTATCACTATCCATCACATTTACCCTTCTATTTACCTTGCTTACAGAAACATCGGATGAGAAGTTAAATCTGGCCTCTCCAGAAGTTCCCTTTTTGGTGGCGATGATAATTACTCCATTGGAAGCCCTAGATCCGTAGATTGCCGTGGCCGATGCGTCTTTCAACACACTAAAGCTTTCAATATCATTAGGATTGATAAGCGATAGTGGGTTTCCTACTCCTGCCGGATTGGTGTTATCTATTGGGATACCGTCTATTACAATAAGAGGGTTGTTGTTCGCCGATAGTGACGACCCACCTCTTATCCTAATATTAGGAGCCGAATCTGGCTGTCCGCCGTTTGTAGTGATTCGTACTCCAGCCATTTTACCGGTAAGCAACTGATCAGCAGACACCACTGCCCCTTCATTAAAATCTTTGGAGGACAAAACATCTACCGCTCCGGTTAAATCAGATTTTTTAGCGGTACCATAACCAATAAGGACTACTTCGTCCAGTGCTTCCACGGATTCGGTCATTTCCACATTTAAGGTAGTGGAGGTTACGGCTACCTCTTTATCGTGATACCCAAGGGATGTAAATACCAAGATATCGCCCATATTGATATTGGCAATTTCAAAATTTCCATCAAAATCGGAAATAGTACCCTGTGTGGTACCTTTTACCAAAACATTGACTCCCATTAAGGGAATATTGGATGTTTTATCCGTTATTTTCCCTTTCACCATTTCCTGGCCAAAAAAGAGCAAAGGAAAAAAGAGAAACACACCTATAAAGATGCTTTTTAGCTTATTCATACAGTTAGATTGAGTTAATAATTGGTTAATACCTAATACACTTCTACTTTTTCGCATGGTGAAAATATGCCCTTAACTTTAAATTAACAAGGTGCAGCATTCACGCAACGCGTTGCATGTTGACAACTTTTGTATTTTAGGGATTTTATTCTGTCATATCGATAATAATAAAAAGAAAAATCCCCCTACTTTGCAATGCCAATAGCTTTGGCCTATAGTGGGGGCATTGTTATTAACCATATTAAATAAAGTATTACCTATAAAAAATGAGGCCTAAAATCACCATAAAAGATATAGCAAAAGAATTAGACGTATCCCCCTCTACCGTATCCAGAGCATTGAAGGACAATCCTGAGATCAGTGAGGAGACAAGGAGAAAAGTACAGGCATTTGCAGCCCTGCACAACTACCGACCCAATATGCTTGGTCAGAAGCTGCGCAACAATAAAACGATGGTTATCGGGGTGGTTATCCCAGAAATTGTACACCACTTTTTTTCTATGGTTATAAGTGGAATAGAGAAAATTGCCAATGATAGGGATTACAATGTAATGATTTGCCTATCTAATGAATCCTATGAAAAGGAGAAGCTAAACGTACAAATGCTAGCCAATGGTAGCGTAGATGGTCTTTTAGTCTCCATTGCCAAGGAAACTTTAGAGCGAGGGAATTTTGACCATTTAAAAGAATTACAATCCTATAATATTCCCTTGGTGCTGTTTGATAGGGTGGCGGACGAAGTGCCTTCGGACAAAGTAGTAGTGGACGACTTTGGGGGCGGCTATAAAGCTACCAAACACCTGATGGAAATGGGCTGTAAGAACATCGCAATTATATCTACCCCAGATTATATTAATGTAGGGGCATTGAGAACCAAAGGCTATATCAAAGCCTTGGAGGAAAATAAAATTCCCATAGACAATCGACTTATACTAAAGGTGGATGATAAGTTAGACCTTAGCCAACAGATAGCCCAATTCATGGACAATAAGGAGGTAAGGATTGACGGCATCTTAGGGGTAAATGAAATATATGCAGCGATCGCCATTAAAATTGCCAAGGAAAAAGGAATCTACATCCCCGATGAACTAGCGGTAGTTGGATTTACGGACGGATTGATATCCCTATTTTCCACACCGGAAATGTCTACCATTAAGCAACACGGGAAAACCATTGGAGAACAAGCTGCCGAGTTATTATTAGATCGTATTCAACAGCAGGATAAGAACAAAGGGTATGAACGAAAGGTAATTTCAACGGATTTAATTGTTAGAAAATCATCCCAAAAAACAACAGGTATACCGATCATTAATTAATTTTTATATATTTACCACGCTAAACTTAAAGTTAAGCACCTAGTATTCTTTTCACTTCGCACCATTTCCCCTTCCATTTTACAGGGTAGGGACGCAATATTTTATACAATAAAATTATGGAAAAACAGAAACTAGGTTTCTGGCAAATCTGGAACATGAGTTTTGGATTTCTCGGAATTCAATTTGGATTTGCTCTTCAAGGTGGCTTTATGTCAAGGATATTTCAAACCTTGGGGGCAGAAAAGGAAACCATCCCTTTAATATGGATTGCAGCTCCTCTTACAGGTTTAATTGTACAGCCTATTATTGGCTATCTCAGTGACAAAACATGGAGTAATCGCTGGGGACGAAGAAGGCCTTACTTTTTAATAGGGGCTGTCTTAAGTTCCGTAGCCCTATTTTTTGTACCCTACTCCCCTACTTTGTGGATTGCAGCCGGATTTTTATGGATATTAGATGCCTCCATCAATATTTCCATGGAACCCTTTAGAGCTCTGGTGGCCGACAAGCTCCCGGACTCACAACGGTCCTATGGTTTTGTGGTTCAGACCCTGATTATTGGGATTGGTACTTGGGTGGCTAGTAACCTACCCTGGATGATTTCCAAACTAGGCGTAAGTGATTCTGCCCCCTCTGGAGTGGTCCCCATGTCTGTAAAAATAGCATTTGCCATAGGTGCTTTCGTTTTCTTAGCGAGTATTCTTTACACTGTTTTCACCACTACAGAGTACCCTCCAGAAGATATGGAGGCCTTTGAAAAGGAGAAGGCCAAGAAAAATAGGTTTGTTTCAGATATGGTAAACAATATAGGGAACATGCCTTCTACCATGAAGAAATTGGGGGTTATCCAGTTTTTTAGCTGGTTTGCCTTTTTTACTATGTGGAGTATGGCCAATCCGGCCCTTACCGAACATGTTTTTAACGATCCGGCACCCATAGAGGCCCATTTTAATATGAACGATCCCCTACAAGTAGAGGCATTTAATGAAGAAAACACGGCTTTCCAAAAATCGTCTAACTTAGTAGGTGCCTATATGGGCGTTTACGGACTATCTTCCATGGTATTTGCATTGGCCTTGGTCTTTTATACTTCCAAGAGAAATGTAAATCGAAAATGGGTGCATATGTTCTCCCTCTTTTTAGGAGGAATCGGGTTTATATTAATGTACTTTATTCCCTCTCCGGAGTACCTTGCCCTCTGTTTTATCCTTATAGGGATTGCCTGGGGAAGTATTTTATCTATGCCCTACGCCATGTTATCAAGCTCTGTAGACCCTAAGAGAATGGGCGTCTTTATGGGTATCTTTAATATGTTTATTGTATTGCCACAGATTATTGCGGCATTGGGAGGAATTAATATTATATCGAAGCTGCTGGGGGAAGAAACCATCAATGCCATGGTGATAGCTGGCCTAAGCCTGCTTTTGGCTGGTTTATTCAATTTGTTGATTACCGATAAACACGCCATCTCTTATCAAATAGAGGAAAATTAAAAACGTTGGGCAATGGGAATGGTTTGGAGATGAGAATCCACACCCGTAGCACAATTACCAAAAACAAGGGAATGCTTTTTGCGAAACCCACCTTTTACCGATTTTATAAACAGGGTGACTTAAAGCATCAAACAATTTAAGAACACAATCTTATTTTTATTAAAAACACTGCAATGAATCAAGATTATATAGTACCTAATGAGTGGTCCATTATTGAGGAAGGGTTTAATCCGGAAATGGTTAAATCTTCGGAAAGTTTATTTAGTCTGGGCAATGGCGCCATGGGACAAAGGGCAAATTTTGAAGAGCATTATTCTGGTCCCACCTTTCAAGGGAGTTATATAGCTGGCGTCTACTATCCAGATAAAACAAGGGTTGGCTGGTGGAAAAACGGGTATCCTGAGTATTTTGCCAAGGTATTGAACGCTCCTAATTGGATTGGAATCAACATTAAAATAAATGGGGAGGAATTGGACCTATTCAGCTGCAAATCCGTATCACAATTTAGGCGTGAGCTAAATATGAAGGAAGGCTGGTTGTCCAGAAGTTTTACAGCAACCTTAAAGAATGACACCAGTATTAAGGTAGAGACCAAACGTTTTTTAAGCCTAAGCTTAGACGAGGTTGGAGCCATCTCTTTTAATATTACCCCATTATCTGGAGACGCTAAGATTACCTATAGTCCCTATTTAGATGCGGGCATTACCAATGCAGATAGCAACTGGGACGATAAGTTTTGGGAAATTACGCAAGTCTCCCAAGAAGATTCCATGGCCTTTATTGAGGCACATACCCTAAAAACAAATTTCCACACCTGCACCTTTATGCAGTCGCAGTGTTTTATCAA
This sequence comes from Arenibacter lacus, assembly GCF_008711145.1. Classification (NCBI taxonomy): domain Bacteria; kingdom Pseudomonadati; phylum Bacteroidota; class Flavobacteriia; order Flavobacteriales; family Flavobacteriaceae; genus Arenibacter; species Arenibacter lacus. The sequence goes on along the minus strand of NZ_VVIN01000006.1, from coordinate 33,928 downwards.
TGGCTTGCAAGTAGATCTCAGTCCCACCGTAGAAAAGTTAGATAAACAGCTAACTTTTCATTACAGCGCAGAAATAGAACAGCATCAGATATTTAGCATCCATAAGTACGGAGGCTACACTACGGATAGGTATCACAACAAGGAGAATTTGATCCCAGCAGCAAAAAAGGCCCTTAAGAAAGCTATAAATTTGGGGTTTTCCAATCTTTTGGAGACTCAGAGAATTGCTTGGGACAAAATCTGGGAAACCGCAGACATCACCATTACAGGTGATATTAAGGCACAACAGGGCATTAGGTTCAATATCTTTCAACTAAACCAAACCTATTTAGGTACAGATGCCAGATTAAATATTGGCCCCAAAGGCTTTACTGGTGAGAAATATGGAGGTAGTACCTATTGGGACACGGAGGCCTATTGTCTTCCATTCTACATGGCTACCAAGGAGCAGCAAGTAGGGAGAAACCTTTTGGAATACCGATATAACCATTTAGAAAAAGCTATAGAGAATGCTGAAAAGTTGGGCTTTACCAATGGGGCTGCATTATATCCCATGGTTACCATGAATGGGGAGGAGTGCCATAATGAATGGGAAATTACTTTTGAGGAAATCCATAGAAACGGTGCCATTGCCTTCGCAATGTATAACTACTATCGCTATACGGGTGACTATTCTTATATCCCTGAAAAAGGTTTGGAAGTTCTGATTGCCATTGCGCGCTTTTGGCAACAAAGGGCAACCTTCTCTACTTATAGGAATAAATATGTAATACTAGGCGTAACGGGACCCAACGAGTACGAAAACAACATCAATAACAATTGGTACACCAACTATATTGCACAATGGTGCTTGCGATACGCCCTAGAGACCTTGGCAACGGTAAAAAAGGACTATGAGGCAGATTACCATAGGGTTGTATCTAAAGTAGCGCTTACCTCAGCGGAAACTGATATGTGGAAGTCGGTGGCCGATAATATTTTTTTTCCTTATTCCGAGGAACATCAGGTGTTTTTACAGCAAGATGGCTTTTTAGACAAAGAGCTTGAAACGGTAGAAAGTCTAGACAAATCACAGCTTCCAATAAATCAGCATTGGTCTTGGGACCGAATTTTAAGGTCGCCCTATATTAAGCAAGCAGACACCTTACAAGGTTTTTATCTGTTTGAAAATAAGTTTACGACGGAAGAAATAGAACGTCACTTCAATTTTTATGAGCCTTTTACGGTGCACGAAAGTTCGCTATCTCCGTGTGTACATAGCATCCTTGCTGCTAAATTGGACCGTATGGATCAGGCCTATGACTTTTATTTAAGGACATCCAGATTAGATCTGGACGATTACAATAAAGAGGTGGAAGAAGGCCTACACATTACCTCAATGGCAGGTACTTGGATGAGTATTGTTGAGGGATTTGGGGGAATGCGAGTAGTAGAAGATACTTTAACGTTTCAACCCAAAATTCCAAGTCAATGGGAATCGTACTCCTTTAAGGTTATTTTTAGAAACCGTACCATTAAAGTCACCGTTTCCAAGAATGAAACCAAGTTTACCTTGGTACAAGGAGAGGAATTACAGCTATCCGTGAACGGTAAATCGGTAGCTATTTCAAAAAATAACAGTGTTACCCTATAAAGTAAGCTTAAATGAGATATAAACATTTCGCTTTCTGCTTTGCGATACTGTGGATCACTTCCGCTTGCTCCACGGAAGGCAAGGGGAAGTCAATGGATCCCCACATTACCGAAGGGATTGGTGTTGAACGGGTAGAGCCTCCCCATTGGTGGATTGGTTTTAAAAACAGGGAATTGCAATTGTTGGTAAAGGATCCGGATATTGCTAAAAGTATTCCAGAGATTAACGAAGACGGAATTTCCATAAAAAAAATAACTGAGGGCAAAAGTCCCAATTATTTATTTTTAGATTTGGAGTTTTCCCAGGATTTAAAGCCCACAAAGTTCACTATCAACTTTACCTTCCAGAACGGCCTAATAAAAACGCATACCTATGAACTAAAAGGGCGGAATGGATCTAGTGAAGAATTTGTTGGATTTAATAGTTCGGACGCTATTTATCTGATTACTCCCGATAGGTTTGCCAATGCTGACCCTAAAAACGACCGACTCCCCTTTCTAAGAGAGCAAACGGTAGATAGAAATGAGGATTATGCCCGCCATGGAGGCGATATTAAGGGAATTACAAATCACTTGGACTATATTGAAAAGATGGGTTTCACCGCAATTTGGCCCTCTCCCTTATTAACCAATGATATGGAGGAACAATCCTATCACGGCTATGCCATCACCGATTTTTATGGCGTAGATCCCCGCTTTGGAAGCTTGGAAGATTATAAGGAACTGGTAAACAAGGCCAAGGAAAAGAGTATTAAAATAATAATGGACCAAGTGGCCAACCATTGCGGATTGGAGCATTGGTGGATGAAAGACCTTCCCTTTGATGATTGGGTTAATTATCAAGGAGAGTTTGAAAACCAGGAAATCATTCCCCATTCTAACCATAGGAGAACTACTAATCAGGATCCCTATGCTTCGGAACAGGACAAGAAGGCCATGACTCATGGATGGTTTGTGGATACTATGCCCGATTTAAATCAGCGTAACCCCTTTATGGCCAAGTATCTTATTCAAAATAGTATTTGGTGGATAGAGACTTTGGGACTCGGGGGAATTAGGCAAGACACCTACCCCTACCCAGACAAAGAGTTTATGGCTAAATGGGCAGGTGAAATTATGACAGAATATCCCCAATTTAGTATTGTTGGGGAAGAGTGGAGCAACAACCCTCTTCTAATTGCCTACTGGCAACAGGGCAACCAGAATAAGGACGGCTATAATTCCAATTTAAGGTCTACGATGGATTTTGCTATGCAAAATTTAATTATTGAAGGTATTAAAGAAGAAGAGAATTGGAATTCTGGCCTAATTAAAATGTATGAAGGACTCGCCAATGATTTTGCATACCCTTCTCCCCAAGATATTGTGGCCTTTTTGGACAATCATGATATGGACCGTGTATATACGCAGTTGAACGAAAACCTAGTGGATACCCAAATGGCCCTTAGCTATCTTTTGGTATTGCCTCGAATTCCCCAGCTGTACTACGGAACAGAAATATTGATGCAAAACTCCAAAAAACCTGGAGATCACGGTTTAATTAGGACCGATTTTCCTGGCGGATGGGAAGGAGACGCCGTAAATGCATTTACAGGTGAAAATCTAAGCACGGATCAAAAAAACATGCAGTCTTTTCTAAAAAGTCTATTGAATTATAGAAAAGAGAGCGAAGCGATCCACAAAGGAAAAACCATTCATTTTGCACCAACTAATGGGGTTTATTTACTTTCCCGAATGTATGAGAACGAAATTGTGACCCTCATAATCAACAAAAACAAGGATCCTTACACCTTGGATCTCACTCCTTACGCGGAACTTGGACTTCAAGGAAAAACCTTGAGAAATGTGTTAACCAATACGACCCATGTCTGGAAAGACAACATAGATCTTTCCTCTAGGGGAGCTACCCTATTAACCACTAAATTAAAGTAAACTTAAATTGAATATAATGAAAAACCCATTTGCCATTTTCTTCCTTATTGCGATATTATTTTCTTGTAAGGAAAAACCCCAACCAGCAACGGTCTTAAAAGACACGTCTCCCATTTCTATTACAGAAGCTAAAGAAACGGCCGTTATATATGAAGCCAACATCAGGCAATATTCCCCTGAAGGAACTTTTCAAGCTTTTACCAAAGACCTTCCTGTACTTAAAGAACTAGGCGTAAAAGTATTGTGGGTAATGCCCATAAACCCCATTTCTGAAGTTAAAAGAAAAGCCACTGGGGATACGTTTACCAGCGATATAGAAGATGAGGAAGAACGTAAAAAGTATTTGGGAAGCTATTATTCGGTTTCGGATTATAAGGCCGTAAATCCAGAATTTGGGACGCTAGAAGATTTTAAGGAGTTGGTAGATACTGCTCACAAAAACGGGATTTTGGTTATTGTAGATTGGGTGCCCAACCATACAGGCTGGGACCACCCTTGGATAACAGCGCATCCAGAATACTATACTAAAAACGACCAAGGGGAAATTATAGACCCTCTCAATCCCGATACGGGAGAGTCTTGGGGCTGGACCGATGTGGCAGATTTAAATTACGACAATATGGAGATGCGTAAGGAAATGATTAACGATATGAAGTTCTGGGTAGAAGAGGCCAATATTGATGGATTTCGTATGGATGTAGCCCATCAGGTACCTCCTGCATTTTTTAAGGAGGCCATAGCCAAAATGGAAAAAATAAAACCTCTTTTTATGCTAGCGGAAGCTGAGCAACCAGAATTATTGCAAAATGGATTTGATATGCAGTATGGATGGGAAGTACACCATATATTTAATGAGATTGCGAAGGGCACAAAAAATGTTTCCGATTTTGATGAATACATGGTTAAAACCAGTGCCACGCTAAAAGATGGTGGAATCAATATGAATTTCATTACCAATCACGATGAGAATTCTTGGAGTGGTACTTTGGAGGAGAGAATGCCCGACAGCAAAGAAATCTTTACGGCCCTCACCTATCTTATGCCTGGCATGCCCTTAATTTACTCTGGACAGGAATACGATATGAATCATCAACTCAAGTTTTTCGAGAAAGATTCCATCCCCAAAACAAAAGGTGCCTATTTTGATTTATTGGTGCGTTTAGGTGCTCTAAAAAACAACAACGGAGCCTTAAATAGCAGTGAAGAACTAAGTACTTATCAGCGTATAAACACCTCCGAGGATGCCTCTATTTTAGCGTTCAGCAGGGAAAACAAGGAAGACAAAGTTATCTTTATTGGCAACTTCAGTGATACTGCCATAAAGTTTAGCCTACCCTTAAGCGAAAAGTATCAGGATTATCTATATTCATCAGACCTAGAGTTTGAAGGTACTGCCAACCTGGATCTGGCCCCTTGGGAATATTATATCCTCATTGCCAAACCTTAGTCCATAACCTCTGTGAAAGCCCGCCTATACAGTACGGGCAAGCCCGCCTGAATTGTACGGACAATCCCAAGTGGTATGGGAAGGTAACTACTGATATTAACTGAAAGTCTTCCTGAACGAAACGAAAAGCTAAATGTTAGTAGGTTCAAATATCACTTAGTGAGTAAAACAAAGGAAGTATAACATACAAGAAAGCCCATGTTAGTTATTATTAACATGGGCTTTCTTATTTATTTTCTCAGCACCCTATTCACTTCGTCTATAATTTCCTCCTTATCTGCTAGCACAAATAAGGTATCCTTATCTTCAATTATAGTAGATCCATTAGGAGTAATAAACTCGCCGTCTCTTTTAATCATGGCAATGATAGCGTGCTTTGGAAAGCCCAACTCTACAATTTGCTTATTCGCCGCATAACAGTCGGTCCCAACAGGGATTTCCTTTAGCAAGGTTTTTGGATTATCCATCAACAACATATCGGTAGCGGTCATTCTTTTCTCCTGTGCAGGTAGGGCAACTCGTAACCATTTTGCCACCACAGACAGCGTGGTCCCTTGGATAAGTACGGAGGTAACGGAGATAAAGAATACGATATTAAAAATCATATCGGCCTTATCTATCCCCGCAAGCAACGGGTAGGTGGCAAATACGATAGGCACCGCACCCCGTAGACCAACCCAAGAGATATAAACCCGTCTCCTAAATTTCATTTTAAAGAACATAAGGCTTAGCATTACACTAACGGGCCTGGCAACAAGGATTAAAAAGAGTGAGATAAGCAAACCTATCCCCATTACCGGAATAATATGGGAAGGATACACCAAAAGACCCAGGGTTAGGAAGAGTACAATCTGCATCAACCAAGCCAAACCATCAAACATTTTTAGTATAGAGCGCTTGTGTATAAGATCTTGATTACCAAGGTACACCGCACAGATATAAATGGCTAAGAAACCGTTTCCGCCTACAAAATCGGTGGCGGAAAAGGTGATGAACATCAGGGCGATAACCAAAACGGGGTAAAGCCCTTGAAAATCCAACTTTATTTTATTGATAACATATTTACTGATTTTTCCAAAGGCAAATCCGGCAATAGCACCGACTACCATCTGCTGTAAAAACTTGGGTACAACGGACCAAATACTTTGGTCTTGGTACACCACCAAAGTTAAGAACGAAATGGTAAGCACATAGGCCATGGGATCGTTACTTCCACTTTCCAATTCCAAGGTAGGCCTTAGATTCTTTTTAAGGGCGAGATTTTTAGATCTTAAAATAGAGAAAACCGCTGCTGCATCCGTTGAGGATACAATGGAGCCCAACAACATGCTTTCATAAATAGTAAAATCCGTAATATAATAGACAAAGGTCCCTATAGAGACTGCCGTTAGCAACACCCCTACCGTAGATAGCACCACCCCTTCCCTAAGGATGGGCCGCACTTCGCCCCAGTTGGTATCTAACCCTCCGGAAAACAGTATAAAATTTAAGGATACAATCCCTATAAATTGCGCGATCTTAGGATCGTCGAAGTGTATATCTACAAGTCCGTCTGCACCCGCCAGCATTCCAACCCCCAAAAACAGTAATAAGGTAGGAACCCCAAATTTGTAGGAGGTCTTTCCCACCACAATACTGATTAATAGGAGTAATGATCCAACTAATAAAATATTCTCGATGGTTAAGTGCATAGGTCCCTCTTTACGGTTTTCGCAAAAATAACCCTTCTTTATAAATTAGGTGAACATCTGGGTCTAAATTTAAAATTAATGGTAAAAATCACCGCTTATTACATTTTTTTTATAGATTTGTTTCCATTATCTGTTTTTGAATGGCCAAAAGGTACTTTTGGCCATTACATCCTAATCTATTTATCCCATCAGCACAACACCGTTTTTTGAAGTACTAAGTACCCTAAAACTTAATTCCAACCGCCGCCCAAGGCCTTATATAAATCTACCACAGATTGCAACTGTCCATTTCGTGTATTTGCCAGATCTAAGCTGGAATTCAAGGTGTTTTCCTGGGCTCTTAGCACCTCTAGATAATTAGCCAATCCATTGTTCAATAATTCTTGTGAATACTCCGCAGCCATGGCATAGGCTTCATATTCTTTTTCTTTTATGGCGATTTTCTCCGTTGCCAAATTATAGGAAAACATGGCATCGGAAACTTCTTTGCTAGCAGTAAGTACGGCCTGTTTAAAATTTAAACTAGCCATTTCCTGCTGTGCCTTAGACACTTCATATTGGGTGCGGATTTTTCTTCCATTTAAAATAGGCTGCGCAAGCCCCCCTACCAAATTGGCAAAAAGGGAATTAGCACTGAACAGTTGGTCAAAATTCAGGCTCTGAAATCCTCCTGTAGCCGAAAGGGTTAGGGATGGATAGAAATTACTCCTTGCCACATTGCTAAGCTCAAAGGCCTTTCGCAATTCCAATTCGGCCACCATAACATCCGGACGGTTGCTCAATAACTGCGCAGGTACCCCAATAACCAATGCTGTAGAAATCTCCTGATCTGCCAACACAGTCCTTTCCTTGGCTTTAGGCGTTTCCCCTAGTAGCACGGATAGCGTGTTTTCTAATAAGTATGCCTGATTTTTAAGGTCGACCAATATCGCTTTAGCGGTATGAAGCTGTGCCTCTGTCTGTTTCACCCCCACTTGGGAAACCTGTCCCGATTCCATCAATGCTTTAGTAGTTTCCAAGCTGTTTTTACGAGTAGCTATGGTTTGCTTTGTAAGGGTCATCTGCTCGTCTACGGTAAGCAATTGATAATATACGGATGCAATGTTCGCTATAAGTCGGGACTTTACAGCCTGATGAGCGGCTACCGTCTGTAGGTAAGAAGCTTCAGAAGCTCTCTTATTACTTCGGATCTTGCCCCAAATATCTGCCTCCCATGCCAAGCTTCCTGTAAGTTCGTACTGATCTTGTGAACTACCTACAAGGGCTCCCATAGGACTGTTTTTTGACAATTCCTGATGAATATACCCTGCATTGGCGGAAAATGTTGGCAAATAGCCCGCTTTCCCTTGCTTTAGGATTGCCTCTGCAGCAACAATTTGCTGCAAGGCTACCCGGATGTCCATATTATTGTGCAGTCCCTGCTCTATATACTGTGTAAGTATAGGATCTGTAAAGAGATCTCTCCAAGATACCTCCGCTATGCTTACACTATCCTGAGCAATTTGATCTGTTCTAAACGCGGCTTCCTCAATAATAGCCTGGTCTGATTGTACATAATCCTTTGCGGAAAAACAGGATACCAATAGTACTGGCATACTGGCGATAATTAAATACTTTGTTAAATGTGATGTTCTCATATGTTTAAACTTCTTCTGTAATTTCCAAAACTTCATTTTTTGACTTTCTGCCTACTTTTTCCTGTAACCACTGGAATAGGATAAATAGAATAGGAATCACAAAAACTCCCAACACAGTACCTATCAACAATCCTCCAACCGCTCCAGTTCCTATGGCTCGGTTACCCTCGGCCCCCACACCTGAGGCCAATACCAACGGCAGCAGTCCAAAGATAAAGGCGAAGGAAGTCATTAAAATTGGTCGTAACCTTGCTTTAGCAGCATCTATGGCAGAATTTACGATGGTTTCTCCCCTTCTTCTTCTTTGAATAGCGAACTCCACAATTAAGATAGCATTCTTTGCCAGCAACCCGATTAACATAATTAAGGCAATCTGGAAGTAGATATTATTTTCCAGCCCTGCGAATTTGGTGGATATAAAGGCCCCGAAAATTCCCAATGGTAAGGAAAACAACACGGCAAAGGGCAATAGATAACTCTCGTATTGGGCACTTAACAAGAAGTAAACAAAAACGATTACCAAAATTAATATAATAGTGGTTTGGTTACCTGCATTGATCTCTTCTCTAGTAAGTCCGGAATAGGCCGTACTGAAATTTGCTGGAAGCTCCGCTGCTACCTCTTCTACCGCAGTAATTGCATCTCCTGTGCTAAACCCAGGATTTACCGCTGCAGTTACCTTCGTTGAGTTAAAGAGGTTAAAACGTGTTACCGACTGTGGACCATACACCCGCTCTACACTTACAAACTGTGTAATGGGCGCCATTTCCCCGCTTTTAGTTTTCACATAAAGACTGTTTAGATCTTGCTTTTGGGCCCTACTCTCGGGCAGGGATTGAATATAAACCCTGTACTGTTTCCCGAAACGGGAGAAGTCTGCCGCATAAATACTTCCTATATACCCCTGAAGGGTATTGAAAATGCTGTTTATATTGACCCCATAATCCTTTGCCAAGGGCACGTTGATATCCAATTTATACTGAGGATATTGCGTACTGAAGGACGACTGGGCATACATAAGTTCGGGCCTTTGCATCAACTTCCCTATAAATTCTTTATTCACTTGATCTAACTCACTAAAATCCCCACCAGATAGGTCCAGTAGATTCACTTCCACTCCCGAAGAATTTCCAAAACCAGGAATACTTGGGGGTGAGAAGAATATTATTTTAGCATCGGAAACAGTGGCGGCGATACCAAACAGCTTTCCGGTAATGGCCTTGGTAGACAGGTCATCAGTAGGTCTGTCCTTCCAATCGTCCAATTTAATAAACCCTAAGCCATAGTTATTACCTGCTCCGTTAATTAAACTAATTCCGTTAATGAGGGTAACACTATTTACTCCAGGTAAATCTTTTATTTTACCATATATTTCACGGTTTACTTCGGCCGTTCTATCTATGGAGGCCCCTGGTGGCAATTCTATGTTCACAAACACCAACCCTCTATCCTCATCCGGTACAAATCCAGATGGCGTGGTGTTAGAAGCCCATACGATCCCCGCAACAGAAACTATAAGAATAGCTCCCGTGATCCATTTATGACGGTATAAAAATCCGAGCGATTTCCCATAGCGTTTTACAGTAGCATCAAAGCCTAGGTTAAAGGCATGGAAAAACCGCTGTAGGAATGTTTTTTTCTTTTCTTCCTCTGTGTGGGGCTTTAATAATAGCGCACATAATGCCGGACTTAAAGTAAGGGCATTAACCGCAGAAATTAAGATGGCCACGATTAGCGTAATCCCAAACTGCTCATAGAATACCCCGGTAGGCCCTGTGATAAAAGTTACAGGTACAAAAACTGCAGCCATGACTAGGGTGATAGATATAATAGCTCCGGTTATTTCGCCCATAGCCTCTATGGTGGCTTTTTCCATATCCTTGGCACCCTCGTCTATTTTGGCGTGGACTGCTTCTACCACTACAATGGCATCATCTACCACAATACCGATGGCTAGTAACAGTGCAAACAGCGTTAACAGGTTAATAGAATAACCAAAAAGATTTAAGAAAAAGAAGGTACCTATAATGGATACTGGTACGGCAATAGCCGGAATTAAGGTGGATCTAAAATCCTGCAAGAAAATAAAGACCACCACAAAAACTAGTAAAAAGGCTTCTATAAAAGTTTTTATCACTTTGTTGACGGAAGCATTTAAAAACTCGTTGGTATCATAAGGAATTACATAGCTGATGCCATCGGGGAATCCTTTTTCCAATGTCTTGAGTTCTGTTTTAATCTCCTCAATGATCTTTTGGGCATCGGAACCAGGAGTTTGATAAATGGCCATAGCCACACTAGGATTTCCGTCGGTTTTGGCGCTACTGGAGTACGATTGCGCATCCAACTCAATGGTTGCCACATCCTTTAATCGGAGGTACTGTCCATCCCCTAGGGCCTTGATCACAATATTTCCATATTCCGCTTCGGTTCTATAGCGACCGTCATAGGTAATTACATAGGAGAATGCCTCTCCATGATTTTCACCAATGGTTCCTGCTGCCGCTTCCTGACTCTGTTCGTTTATAGCCTGATTAATATCGGAAGGCGATAATCCATAAGCCGCCATTTTGTTGGGCTGCAACCACACTCTCATCGCGTAATCCTTACTTCCAAATACGTTTACATCCCCTACTCCATCTACCCGTTGAAAGGCTGGTACTACATTAATCTTTAGGTAATTCTGCAAGAAAACATCGTTGTACTCTTCAGAATCGGTATAAAAACTAATGAACATTAGGGCGCTGGTCTGTTGCTTTTGGGTAAGCACCCCCGTCTGCCTTACCGCTTGGGGCAGCAAGGGATTTGCCCGGGCAACACGGTTTTGCACGTTTACCGCCGCAATATCTGGATCTACATCCTGTTTAAAATATACGGTGATGGCCGCGGTTCCGTTATTGGTGGCCGTAGAGGTGAGATAGGTCATCCCCTCTACCCCATTAATCTGTTCTTCTATGGGAATTATTACACTTTCCAATATGGTAGCCGCAGAGGCTCCAGGATAGCTTGCTGTAACCTGAATGGTAGGTGGGGCAATATCCGGATATTGGGTTACGGAAAGGGAACTTAATCCCAGCAATCCCAAAATTACTATGATTACGGAAATTACCGTAGATAGTACAGGACGGGTGATAAAAGTCTTGATCATGCTTTCTCTGTCTTATGAATTTTAATTTCTAAACTCCGTTTTTCTTAACTGTGCCACCTGGTCAAAGTCTACTTTCTGTGGCGTTATGGGGCTTCCGTTTCTTAATTTACCCACCCCTTTGGCAACAATGGTCTCCCCTTCTACGAGGCCCGATTCTAAGATGTACATAGGTCCAGCATTACCTTTTACCGCAATGGCTTTGGCGCTAACCGTATTATCTTCTGAAACGGTATAAACAAAAGTCTTCTCCTGTTGTTCAAAAGTAGCCTCTTGTGGAACCACCAAGGTGTTCTCAAAAACAGTGGGAATTTGAATGGTACCGCTATTACCATTGGTTAACAATGCGGCATCATTATTAAAAAGTGCCCTAAAGCTAACAGTTCCCGTATTGGGGTTTATTTGGGAATTAATAGTTTCGATCTTCCCTTTTTGATTAAACTCCCTTCCGTTGGCCAGTAAGAGAGTTACTTCTGGAAGGTTTGCAATCTTCTCTTCCTTGGTAGTCCCAGCAGCATTTTGTAAAAAGTCTAAATATGCCTTCTCATTCATGGAAAAATACGCGTAGACTTTACTAATGTTGGAAACGGTAGTTAAGGGAATTTGATTGGTAGGACTTACCAAAGCTCCCGTACGAAAGCGTATAGACCCCACATAACCGTCTACCGGACTTACTATGGTAGCATAGCCAATATTGGCTTCAATACTATTATACGCACTTTTGGCTTGCTGTAATTTAGCTTTCGCGGTTTCCAATTGCACCTGACTAATAATATTTTTAGCCACCAATGGCTTCAATTTATTTACTTCTACCTCAGCAGCAACAACGTTTGCTTTTGCCGCTGCAGCATCCTGAGTCATGGATTGGGTTTCCAATCTAAAAAGAGGCTGGCCCTTCTTAACTTTTTCGCCTTCATCTACCAGTACCTCAGTAATATATCCGGATATCTTGGCGCGGACTTCACTATTGACAATACCCTCTATTTTAGTAGGATAATTGGTGTAAGAAGTAACGGTTTTGATAGGAACCTCCATAACAGGAAAGGGAAGTGCAGCCATGGCCGCTGTTCCGGGTTGTCCCGATTTATCGCTTCCGCAAGAAGCTAAGAAAGTTAATATTAAAATGGGAATGGCAGATTTAAAAGTTGTTTTCATTTGTAGATATTTATTGATTTATAACGGTCATACCAGCCCGACTAGGTCGTTCTGGCGGGTGCGATTCGCATATCTTCATTCGCATTTGACCGCCAGAATGAATCTTTCGGGCTGGCGACCAGATTTCGGACATGCTCATTTCATTTGTTGAATAATTGATTCTTTGTTTAAACTAAGATGGTAGTCCGAATTAGTTTGGACTATCAATTTTGTGTGATTTGAAGTGATTATTGTTGATTTTGGAATTGCTCTATTTCGTTTATTTTGAGTCGAGTGGAATTTAATTGTTCTTCCAAGTATTCCTGAAATAAACCACCCACGAATAGGGTGTCATTAAATTTTTCTGAATTGTTATGTTGGTAGAAGTCTTTAATTTTACGTACAATATCCAACTCCTTAAGAAGCATACTTTCGTATTGCTTTATTGCACTGCCCACATAATTATTTGTAGTTTTAAAATAACGCTTCCTGTCCCCTATTTTGGTGTAATAATCCAAATACCCCAATTGCAACAGGACATTAATATTACTAGAAACAGAACTTTTACAAGCTGCAGTAAGCGCTATAATCTCATCAAATGTTAATCCATTACCGAAGGAAAGTAAGGTTGTGGCATATATGCGCGCAGCTAAAGGTGCCAAACCAGCCCTTTCCTCTAAATTAAGTCCTATTTCTTCTATCAGTACGTCCTTTTTTGGAATTACCTCTTTCATCTCATTATAATTATCGGACAAAATTACGATTAGTTCGTAAACTTACGAACCAATAAAATTTAATGTTTTGTTAAATTTAACGGAAGGAATAATTCGACCCTTATCTATTAACAATCAACTCATTACACAACAGTACATAGTTGCAGAATTTCTAAAAGGGAAATCAAAAGGGCTTAATTACTATACAGTAGAACCAGCTGATTGTTTACTTTTACCAATCAGATAGATTCCGACAAGAATCAACAATCCGCCTAACATATACCATACGGTAAACTTTTCACCATCTAAAAGTCCCCATATAACGGCTACTAAGGGAAGTAAATAAGTTACGGTACTGGCAAATACCGGAGAGGTATTCTGTATAAGCCTATAGTATAGCACCATAGCAATGGCGGTACCCATAATAGTTAAAATTGCCAAGTATCCCACAGCTTCATAGGCTTCTGGGGTAGCTTGAAAGTTTTGGAAAATACCGGATAAGATTAGGATGAGAAAAGAAGGAAGCATCCATACCGTAAAAACAGCACTAGATAGCTGCAGAGGGGGAAGATTCTGTAATTTTTCTTTTATAATTAGGGCACTCACAGCATAACTAGCCGTAGCCAAAACCACTAGAAAAGCATAAAATAATTGGGAGTCTTCCGTACTTGTTTCCGAGAAGTACATTAGGCTGGCCGCTCCTAAAAAGCCAATTATTGCACCCACAAATTGGATATACCTGCTGCGGATCCCAAAGAATATAAATCCGAAAACCAAAACAAACACTGGGACTAGTGAATCCAGTATTCCTGCCAAGGAACTACTCACCTTTGTTTGCGCCAAGGGAAAAAGGAACATTGGCAAGAAATTTCCGAAAAAACCGGTCACAATCACCCAAAACAGCACTTTTTTAGACATTTTTCTCAATGCTGGAATCCCCAAGTAAGCCATAATAAGGCCCGAGACACCTACACGAATGGCACCAATCTCATAGGGTGAAAATACTAAGAGCGACTTTTTAATTAAGATAAAAGAACTCCCCCAGGTCAGTGCTATTACGATGAGGAGAAACCATTTGTTATCGATTAATTTTCCCATAATCCGCAAAGTTAAAAAGCAATTGCTCCATGCAATTGCTTTTTAAAAATATTTATATTTTAATTAGAATCAAGTAAGTTAAACTCCTGATTAATTGCAGGTTGATAAACCAAGCTTAATCAAAATAAACCGCCTCAAAAACTGCCAAAGGAGCCCTTCTTCCCACATTAAGCATCAAGGTATCACCGTTTATGGTATAGTTATCCGCTAACTCCAACACCTTTAGAAATTCTGATTCGTTAAACGGAACATCGGGACAAGCCTTAAGAGTAGCTAATACTTGGGAAAATCTAATGCGATTCCCTTCTTCGAGGGTATATCCCCCTTGAAAAGTATTACAACCTGCAAAACCAGTAACCCTGTTTTCATTTGCCTTAAGAATAAAATAAATCTCACGTTCTTGATTATCGGCCATCTTCACTTCCTTACCTTCCAAGGTTTTCAATTTCCAATATTTTTCTGTGATAAGATCTTTTTGCACCGCTGCTTTTTTAAAAACTGCCAAGGGTGCCCTTCTTCCCACATTTAACCTAAGCGTGGTACCATCAAAGGTATAGTTATCGGCAAGTTTAAATACTTCCAATACCTGTGACTCATCTATAGTCTGATCTGGACAAGCCATACGAGTTACCCCCATTTCACTAAAGCGAATCCTATTTCCCTCTGCTAGAGTAAAACTCCCAAAACCTGAATTACATCCAAAATATCCGCTAAAAGTATTATCCTCACCGTTTAGTGTGAATCGGACATTTCTATCATGTGCTTGGTCTAGAGCCACTTTTTCCCCTTCTAGTTCTGTAAGGATCCATTCTGTATTAGTTATTTCTGACTGTACTTCCATTTTACTTTCATTGTTTGGAGCCGATTCACCAGCAATATTTTTCTGGGTATTACAGCTTATGGTACTAAGGACAATGCTTAAAACAGCTATCATTTTTATTTTCATGACTTCAGTAGTTGTGTTTTTGAATTAAATTCTCCACAAACTTACACTTTAGTTCGCTTCATTAAGAACTAATCGAAATAATGTTTTGTTAAATTTTATTCACTAAGTGCAGGTTGAATGCTCCCCGTTCCACTCAGGATGGCGTTAACTATTCAAAGTAGTTTTCGTCCCATGCTCAATGGGCTTGCCCAGAGGTAAGTGATTGGTAGCTAATAAATATAGGGGTTATTGTTCTTGACCGTCTAGGAAGTGGGTCATTTTCTTTAACGTAAGTTCCACGAGCTCTTGTTGGGCCTTTGTATACTCTTGCATAATGGTGCCCATAGATTTTTCGTTCACAAATTTCTCGGGATAATGCGATAGATTATAATCGTTAATTTTAGAGATAAGTTCTACTTCCCTATTCAATGTCTGTGCGTATTGCTGTAAATAGTTTTTTTGAAAGTACCTAGCTATTTTAAAAAACCGTTTTCTATTCCCTGGCTTGGTAAAGTACTCTACATATTTTAATTGGGTAAGTACATTAAGATTAATGGAGGTAGAACTCTTACTTGCTCCCAAAGCATCTCTAATCTCTTCGAAGGAGAGTCCGTCATAGGATGATAATGTTAACAGACCGTAGATCCTTGCCGCCAGCGGGGAAACCCCCATGCGTTCACTAAATCCAATACCTATTTCTTCTATAAGCTGTTTTTTCTCCTCTGAAAGATTCAAACTAATTGTGGTTTTTTAAAATTCTGCCCGAAAGTAATAATTATATGCCTCAAGTTATTGAAAATTGTAAGAATACCGACAATTAATCCTTTGGAATCCCCTTTTTAATGAGGAAAGTATAGCCAAAGATCTGTGCCACCTTAAAAATTTCTCAGGATTAAAAGTAGTCAAGAAAAGAATTGCAGTGATAAGGCATCATCCCCCAGTATCTTTATCTTTATGTTTCCAGTCCAATTAGCCAATAGGTTTCCTCTGGGGATATTAAACGTAACTAATTTCCAATATTTCAAAAACCCGTTCTTCCTTTGCTAACTTTAAAATGGCCTTCTCCCCTACCTTTTTCTGGATTAAGGTCCTAGCCAAAGGAGCGATAAATGCAATCTTACCCTTTGTTATGTCTGCTTCATCCACGCCCACTATTTGGAACCTTTGAGTTTTGTTAGTCGCCTTTATCTTTAAACTCACAGTTGCGCCAAACCTAACCTCTTCCTTGGGCTGATCTTCTAAAGGGATTATTTTAGCGGTTGCAATTCTATTGTTCAACAACTGAAGTTTTGCATTGATATGGTTTACGGCAATCCTACGCTCGTTTTCATTTTCACTTTCTACCATTCCCAATTCTCCCATAAGTACTTCCTTTTCTTCCAACAATGCATTCATACCCACCTGAGTTACATAGTTGGTAGTCCCTTCAGGTAAATGCGCCCTTGGAGGCACTATTGGAATTTCTTCCTGATCTTCTTCTTTAACAAAACCCCTGCTCATTTTATTATTTTTATTGTGAAATGTAATTACCTAGGCCATACCTACTACATAAACAGCCAACCACAGTTTATAGATTTTTAATTAGACAAACAAATATTCTCGTGAATATGCATTTGTCCAGCGAGATTTCTTTTGGACTAATAGGGGTAGTTTTCAGGGATAAATCATGGAAGAAGGATTGTTTTATAAGGAAGTTTAAGACAATACATATAGTAAGACTATAGAAATACCCGGCTTGTTAAAAACGCAATTTTTAACTATTTCCAATGGTGAAAAATCACTATCTTTAAGGAATATATCACATATCCTCTCCCAAACACGATATATAGCACTTTAACTACATAACCAAAAATTAGACATCTATGATGAAAGTAGCTTATATTAAATATGGGATGCTACTCGTTGGTTTACTATTTCTAAGCCTAAATGGGATTGCGCAAACAGAGACTGAGCCAGAGCTCCCCGTAAAAGTACACCATATAGAGCCACTTTTTATAGATTTGGTTCGTGATCTTGGAGCTAGGAAAGGAGAAAAGGAGCTTAATTTGGGGGCCGATTTTGCCAACACAAGTACCTTTAGTCAGTTTGACGTTTTAGCCGAGTATGAATTTGCGCCCATTCACCGATTAGGCCTCGAATTTGAAGTGGGTTTTTCTTTTTTTGATGGATATGGCGATAATAAGAATATTCCAAAAAACAAGATGGAAGCCCTAAAACTTTCGGCACAATACTCCTTTTACGTATCGCCCAAACATAAGACCACCTTGGCTCTCGGATATGCACAAATATTTGAGCTTACAGATTTTAGCAGTTATGACAGCAGCCTGTTTGTTAAGGAGATAGTATACAGTCCTTTTTTCATTGCAGCCAAAGGATTAGGCCAACAGCTACATGCATTAATTTTTACCGGTCCCCTTTTTAAACATGAATTAGGTACCGATGTTACCCATGTGGATTGGCAGCTAAATACCTCATTTCATTATGAAATTCCAAATACTTCCCATTTCCTAGGGATAGAATTCAATAAAGAATGGATTCATGGTGAGTTGGAAATGACCATGCGTCCCCAAGCAAAACTGCAGATTAATGAGGACTTGGCCTTAGGGATCGTTACCGGATTTCCCATTACCAAAAGTGAGGAAAAGTTTAGTTCCTTTTTTAGGGTCATCTACGAATTATAAGCTTTATTTAGAAAATATTATTGAGACACCCTTGGGATGGTCGTAACTACCACTAGCTATTTTGCCAAGTAATTTAGGTAAAACGGATGTTTGGTGGAACGATAGTATCTAATTGGGTATTTCCGTTGGACTAATTCCAAACTTGTTTTTAAAGGCTGTACTGAAATTAGATAGGTTATTATACCCTATTTCCATATAAATATCTGAAGGGGATAACTCCCCCTCCTGCAGCAGGTCCTTCGCTTTTTGCAGTCGTTTATCCTGAAGCCACTTTCCTGGCGCTACCTCATATTCCATCTTAAAGTGGCGTTTAAAGGTAGAAAGACTCATATTGCATAAAAAGGCGATTTCTTCCAATTTTAAATTTGAATACACATTACTCTCCACTACCTTTTTAAAGGAGGACACTTCCTTGCTGATCAATGAGTGCAGGTAATACTCAAACTTATCCCCGTATTTATTGAGTAGATACAGCATAATTTCTTCAAATTTCAGATTTAATAAGGTATCCCCTGATCTGTGCGAAGTTTTACAAATCACGGCCAAGGTTTTTAGGTAAGAGGCGATGTACGCATCATTTTCAATCACAAAATAAGGCACCTTTTCCTGATAGGGTTCTACATCATTGGTGTATTTACTTAAGAATTGACGTAGTTTAGTTTCGAAAAAAAAGAAAAGTTTGCAATAATAAATGGCTTCCATATCTAACAATTCGGTCCATAGCCAATTTCCTTTTTTAAGTAGTAACGACTGCTGTTGATTAACGGCAACTGCTGTATCCGCAAAGTGCACCTGCTTTTTCCCCACTTGTAGGAAACTGAACATATTCATACTTAAATTGACCTTGCTCTTTACCACATCACTGGTCATCTTAAACTCGTGCACAAAAAGGTCTGTAGTGGTGTTAGATTCGCCAATATATATCTCAGGTATGTTCTCTATGGACATTGGAAGCTGCTATTTCTTATAAAAGTACGTTAATCTAAAGTGGTATAAAACTTAATCTGTAAAATACCTGATGATTCACCTGGAGCAATTAAGAGATTCATTGGTTAAATATCCCAATTAGGAAAACTTCCAAATTCGTTGAACTCTGGTGGGCCAAATAATACAGCTGCAGGAAGATATCCTCCTTATGTTTGCTTATTTTTACGTTTCGCATAGCTTTAAATTATTAATAACTCCATGCCAGTAACCAAGCCCACAAAAAAGGAAAAATCGTTTAGCCGTAATGATATTTTATTGATTATTGGCATCCTTTTTATTGCTATTAACCTACGGCCTGCCCTTGCCAGTGTTGGGCCGTTGGTAAGCCACATACGGACTGCTACCGGTCTTTCCAGTTCTATGTTGGGTTTGTTAACCACCCTGCCTTTAATTGCCTTTGGGGTAGTCTCTTCCCTCACCCCATTGTTTACAAGGCGTTTTGGCATTGCTGGCACCTTGTTTGGAGCCTTGTTCCTATTGGCCATTGGCATAGGAATTAGGTCTATACCAGGAATTTTACCCCTTTATTTAGGGACGCTACTGTTTGGAATTGCCATCGCTTTTGGAAATGTACTACTGCCTAGTCTCACAAAGCGGAATTTCTCTACCAGATCTGGTTTTGTTACCAGCCTTTACTCTAGCGTTATGGCCATTGGAGCCTCCTTAGCCGCCGGGGTAAGCGTTCCTTTGGCAGACGGCACAAATTTAGGTTGGAGAGGTTCCTTAGCTGTATGGGCCATCTTGGCTGTAATTGGTTTCCTATTATGGATTCCCCAACTTTCGAGGATAGGAATCTCGGACCAAAAACGAAGTTATAGAGCCGCTATGAAGGCGCTGGGAAAAGCCCCAAAAGCCTGGAAAATCGCTTTTTTTATGGGCTTGCAATCCCTCACTTTTTATGTAATTCTAGCATGGCTCCCAGCCATGGTACAAAGTAGAGGGTACGATGCCGATTATGCCGGATGGATGCTCTCTCTTTCCCAGGCAACGGGAATTATTGGCTCTATAATTATTCCCTTGTGGGCCGGTAAACGAAAAGACCAACGCCATATTGTAATTGTTTTAATGCTAGTGGAAATTATTGGGGTGTTGGGATTATTGCTACCTACACTGGGCTTTATTGCCCTATGGGTATCCTTGATTGGGTTTGTTCTAGGGGGCACTTTTGGCTTGGCCCTTCTTTTTATAGTTTTAAGATCCAAAGATTCCGATACCGCCACGGAATTGTCTGGTATGGCGCAATCCATTGGATACGTGATTGCAGCTACCGGCCCCATTGTTTTTGGCAGCCTGTACGACTTTACCGGTGGATGGACCACCTCCTTACTACTTCTACTTGTGATCATCGTGCTTAAAATGTATATGGGAATAGGAGCTGGAAAACCGGGCAAGATTTAGGGACTCAAGTCCTATGTCTCTAAGCGGTGATCCTCTCTTTAATTTAGGGGAAGACTCAATCCGTCATTGAATTCTTCCCGTGGACGCTATAAGGCACCTACTTAAAAATCTACAGCTACTGTTCTTTGGGATTTTCTATCTTTATCCAAATAGTATCTTATAAGTAATTCAATGACCAAGCATTCACCTTCTTATACTTCAGGGAAGCTCTTTTCCCATGACACCTCCATTTTTTACCTTTTACCCCTTTTACTGATTCTTTTAAGCTGTTCAGAGCCCGTAGAACATGCGCAACCCAACATCATATTAATTTCGGTGGATGACATGGGGTGGTCCGACCTAGGGTCTTACGGCGGAGAAATAAATACTCCAAATTTAGACCAACTTGCCCAAGGTGGAATGCGATTCAGGAGTTTTTACAATGCAGGGAAATGTTTCCCCTCTAGGGCCGCAATGCTTACCGGTGTATACGCACAGGATTGCGGCTATGATAAAACCCATACCAACCCCATCCGCAACGCGGTAACTTTGGGAGAGGTTTTGCAGGAGGCAGGCTATGCCACTTATTTCTCTGGCAAACACCATGGAATGGAAAATCCTTATGACAGGGGGTTTCAACGGTTTTACGGATTAATAGACGGAGCTTTCAATCATTTTAATCCAGGGAAGCAGAGAGAAGGGGAACCAAAACCGGCTCAAAAAAGAAATGATCGGCAATGGGGCATAGATAGCACCGTATTAAGACCCTATACACCTAAGGAACGCGATTTCTATTCCACCGATTACTTTACCAACTATGCCCTGGAATTTTTGAACAGTCCTCGCAAAAAAGACGAACCCTTCTTTCTCTACCTCTCCTATACCGCGCCACACGACCCACTAATGGCTTGGCCAGAGGACATAGCAAAATACAAGGGGAAATACGATCTGGGCTATGAACAGGTTAGACAAAGAAGATTTGAAAACCAAAAACAACTTGGACTATTGGGTGAGCAAGTAACCCTCTCTGCTCCTACCCATCAAAAATGGGAAAACCTGTCTCCCGAGGAACAGGCGTATGAGGCTTCCGTTATGGAAGTATATGCGGCCATGATAGATAGGATAGATCAAAACATAGGGAAACTTTTAAATAAGCTAGAACAATTAAATGCCTTAGACAACACCTTAATTCTATTTGTGTCGGACAATGGCGCTTCGGCAGAGGTGGTAAACCTAAAGGATGACGATGATACTGCGGCACTTGGCTCTATGGCCAGGTGGACCTCCCTACGGGGCGACTGGGCCAATGTAGCCAACACCCCTTTTAGGCACTACAAAAACTACAATAACGAAGGGGGCATAAACAGCCCTCTAATTGCCTACTGGCCTAAAAAAATAAAACCCAACACCTTTACGGACTATCCAGGACATTTTATAGATTTTATGGCTACCTTTCTAGAGGTCTCCGGGGCCCACTATCCTCAGAATTATAATGGACAGCGAATAACACCCCTACGGGGCAAAAGTTTATTGCCGGTCTTTAATAATCCCAAGCTAACCCGTACTGGTCCCCTATTCTGGCAGTGGAGGGAAAGTGAGGCCATGCGCTTGGACCAATGGAAAATAGTCCGCCATCAAAAAAACGCCCCTTGGGAATTATATAATATGGCCCATGACCCAACGGAAATTTACAATAATGCATTGGAAAACCAAGAGAAGGTGAAAGAACTCGCTACTATGTATGGAGAATGGATATCCCAATATGTTAATGAATGACAACTTTTTAGCAAAATCGAGGTGGCGATTAGGGATTTGATTTCCTTGAATTTAGCAAGAGTCCCCTTGTAAATACAGCAGTATAGGATGGTTATTAAAAGATAAAAATAAATACTCAAGCCTAATTAAATTCTAAAGAATATTACTATTTTTGAGAGTAACTACGTATGAATGCACTAAACTCCAACCATGATAAAGCGAAGAATACTCATTCCTTTACTGAATTTCTCTAAAATAGAAAGCTTTAGTGGCATCCTTTTGTTTACTGCCACCATTATAGCCATGATATGGGCAAACTCCAGTTATGCCGATTCCTATCAAGCTTTATGGCATTATCATTTGGGTATAAGTTCGGAAACCTTCGAATTTACTTTGCCTTTGCACTATTGGGTGAATGATGCCCTAATGGTCTTCTTTTTCTTTTTAATTGGGTTGGAAATTAAACGGGAACTTTTGATCGGAGAACTGAACAGCTTGCGCAAAGCGGCCCTCCCCATGTTTGCGGCCCTTGGCGGAATGCTAATTCCCATGAGCTTGTTCCTTCTCTTGAACGACTCTCCGGAAACACAGGCGGGATGGGGAATTCCCATGGCCACTGATATCGCTTTTTCACTTGCTATTTTAAAGGTTTTGGGCAACAGGGTTCCCTTAAGTTTAAAAATATTTTTAACGGCCTTTGCAATTGTAGACGATTTAGGCGCCGTAATCGTCATCGCCCTGTTCTACAGCTCAGGGATAGATTGGATGCTACTTTTTTATGCCTTTCTACTCTTAGGCTTACTTTTTTATCTCTCTTACCGCAATCTATACTCCAAAAACGTTATGATTGTCTTAGGGATAGTGATTTGGATCCTATTCTTTAAGTCGGGCATCCACCCCACCATTGCTGGGGTATTACTGGCTTTCACCGTACCGTTAAGACAAAAGATTGATATGGATTCCTTTATGGAACAGCTTTCGGATATCTCCAAGGGATTTGCCAAAACAGAACGAGACTACCTTCCTGTACTATCCAGTGAGCAAATTGTTAAAATGGACGAACTGGAGGCCTTAGGTAACAAATTTAAATCGCCCTTACAACGTTCGGAGCACAAGCTGCATGGATGGGTAGCCTATTTTATTATGCCTGTCTTTGCATTGGCAAACGCTGGGGTAGCCGTAGGTACCGGTATGGAAATGGATACCGCCTTATTGTTCCATATAGCCATTGCCTTGTTTGTAGGCAAATTGTTGGGAGTTACCTTATTCTCCTGGATAGGAGTAAAATTGAAGCTGGCCATTTTACCAGACAATATTTCCTTTAAACGAATTATGGGAGTTGCCATCTTGGCTGGAGTTGGATTTACCATGTCTATTTTTATCGCGAATCTGGCATTTGCAGACAACCCCGTTATAGTAGACTCCGCAAAAGTAGGTATCATGGTTGGTTCCGGAGTTTCCGGTATTGTGGGTTATCTAGTGTTGCGATTTAGTGGGCAAAGAAAAAAGCTTGAAACAAGCTAATACTTCCTATTTATAACCACAGGACATAATCAAGACTACCTATACCTAGGGGATTAAGCCAATAAAATGCCCTTAGAGTTCCATTCACCGAGACACATTTTAGCTGGGGCTAATAGTAATGCAGAACAACATATGTGTAAAAGAAATGGCCCTGTGACAGGTGATGTTCATAGGGCCATTTTTTTTGGTAACCAAAGCTTTAAGCTAGCTTGCCTATCCGCCTCAAATTTAATCTTCTAAATTCCTATGCGTTTTATCCTTGTACAATTGGATATAGTGATTGTCCAAGGTTTCAGAGTCCTTATATTTCTCACGGACTTCTGTCAACTTTTGTTTCATTTCTGCTACCACCTCTGCATACTTAGGATCGTTATACACATTGTTCATTTCTTGAGGATCATTGAGTCGGTCATAAAGTTCCCAAACATCCACATCGTGGTAGAAATGAATAATCTTGTATTCCTTGGTAGCAATACCGTAGTGTCTTTTCACCGCATGTTCTGCAGGGTATTCGTAATAGTGGTAGTAAACAGCATCCCTGTCCCACTTTTCCTTTTTTCCGGTCAATAATGGCACTAAACTCTCCCCTTGCATATCTTCGGGTGCATGTACGCCAGCCATTTCCAAAAATGTCTGGGCAAAATCTAGGTTCTGCACCATTTCATCCTCGGTAGTTCCAGGGGTAATTTTATTAGGCCATTTTATTAACAAGGGTGTTTTAAAGGACTCGTCGTACATAAAACGCTTGTCGAACCAACCATGCTCTCCTAGGTAGAACCCTTGGTCCGAGGTATAAATAATTACGGTATTATCGGATAGATCATTATCATCCAAATAGGTCATTAATCGGCCTACATTATCATCTACGGAGGCTATGGTTCCCAAATAATCCTGAAGGTAGCGCTGGTACTTCCATTCCATCAACTCCTTATTGTCCATTTCAGGATACCTTTTCTCAAAATCCTCGTTTATAGGTCCATACACGCTGTCCCAGCTACTACGCTGCTCTGGTGTCATTCGGTATACCTCGTTCCTATTCAAGCCAGACTTAATATCCAGTCGGTCTAAAACATCCTCTGCTATCTTATTATCATAAGAAAGATGCATATGGTTTAAAATATTCATCTCGGCGGTTTGTGCTGCCACCCTCCCCTCATAATCGTCAAACAGCGTTTCTGGCAAGGGGAATGTTTTTTGGGTAAATTCCTTATAATGCTTTTCGTCTGGATACCAAGCCCTATGCGGTGCCTTGTGCAAGTACATTAGTAAGAATGGTTTTTCTGGAATCCTGCGGTTTTCCATCCAATCCAAAGCGAGATCTGTAGTAATATCGGTTACATACCCATTGATAATGGTATCGCCCTTTTGTGTAATAAACCTAGGATTGTAATAGCTACCTTGTCCAGGAAGTATTTTAAACTCATCAAAACCTTTGGGGTTATTGCCAAAGTGAAGCTTACCAAACATGGCTGTTTGATAGCCGGCCTTTTGTAGAATCTGTGGAAAGGTAACATTGGTAGTATCAAACTTACTGAGGTTATCTATCTTTCCATTGAGGTGACTGTGCTTTCCAGTAAGGATTACTGCTCTAGAGGGAGCACATATAGAATTAGTGACCGTAGCATTGGTGAAGAGCATCCCTTCATTGGCAATACGATCTATATTAGGGGTTTGGATCAGCTTATCACTATAGGCGCTAATGGCCTGATACGCATGATCATCGGACATTATAAAAATAATATTCGGTTGCTTTTCTTTCGCCTGTTCTTTTTGGGCACAGGAGGTTAAAACCAACAAAAAACCAAGGATGTATAAATATTTCATAGCTAATTAAATTAAAGAAAAATCCTTCATTAAAAATAATCTTGAAAAAGCATGTTCCCAAAAGAATCTTAAACCCAGCAGAGTTTTTAACGATGTAGGGAATAATAAGTTTCTATTTTATTAAAAAAGGATTAAAGTTGATCCTTTTTTATACTCGTAAATAAGAATCTAAAATAAATCCCGCCCAACAAAATTCGTCGAGCGGGATTAACTAATTAACAACTAATAAAACTAGCTGGAATTAGCATCAAACTATGGGTATAGTCGATACTAATCGCTATTCCCAGCCAGGATTTTGTGTAACAGCACCATCGGTCAGAACAATTTGCTCTGTTGGAATAGCTGATAAATAATCCCTGTTAGGGTTAAATCCAAATCCACTAGGAATGGCATTGATATAAGGATCAATATAACCTTCCTCATTTACGAGGATAGAACTTCCAATTAGATCGGCAAATTCATCTTCCATATCACTACCGATAATTTTAAATCCTTGATGTCTTTGACCAATGATTAGGTGATCTGCTTTCCAACGCATAAGGTCGTCAAAACGCTTACCTTCCAAAGCCAACTCTACTCTACGCTCTCTTCTAATTTCATTAATAAGGTCACTTACCTCTGGGAATGCTTTATTAGGATCTGCAACTGGAGTTAGCGTTAGCGGTGGCATACCCACACGGGCACGCAACAAGTTGATGGATTTATCCAAATCACCTTGTGTTAATGTTCCCAATTCCGCTTTAGCTTCAGCAAAATTTAAAAGCACTTCCGCATAACGGTAGATAATAGCTCCAATAGTACTTTCTGTTCTTTGTCCCTCATCGGTGCTTCCACCTTTATAGATTTGGTATCCGGTAGTGGAAACCACTTCATTGTTATCCCTAAAAGTAGGATATTCGAAGAAAATATCAGGATTTCCAGCTCTTTCTGTGATTAGATCTCCAGGCGTTGCGATGGTCTGTGCCAACCTAGGGTCTCTATTCTCAACAATAGTGCTTAGACTACTTTCCTGACTAGAGCTGTAGAGCGGACTAATTGCTATGGGCTGTCCGTCCACACTTAAGTAAGAATCCACCAAAGATTTTGTTACTCCGGTACCCGCTCCGTTTTGTGGAATATAGTGACCAACTCTATGGTCTACACCTTCGGAAGTATCGTATTTTTTCCAGAACATCACTTCAGAAACTCCAGAATAATCAACTTTATTGAAAAGACTCCAATAGGTGTTTTCCTCTCCGTTGTTATAAAGCGTGTAATTCCCTTCATTGATCAAAGTTTCGGCAGCATCTGCGGCCCATTGTAGAAACTTGGCACTTTCATTGGTCGGTGCTGCAAAAGGAGTCCCCTGATGGTACTTTTCCCAAGTACCTTCGTAAAGCGCAACATTGGATTTTAATGCCAACGCCATTCCCCTATGTACCCTAAACGCTTCCGTAGATGATTTGGGCTTTAGGTTGGCAATTGCCTTATCCAGATCTTCAACAATTTTTGTGGCCAATTCATTTCTAGGTATTCTAGGCGACATCAATTCCGGAGAATCGGTATTGAGCACCTTGTCTATGTAGGGAACCCCTCCAAATTTCTGCAATAATTCAAAGTAGAACATCGCTCTAAAGAAGTAAGCTTCCCCATTATAGGCCTCAATTAGGTCTTGTGGACCTTCTGCGGTGGCACTGTTTTCTAAATAGTAATTTACACTTCTAATTCTACTGTAATTACTATTCCAAGTACCATCGGAAGTAGGTGCTGTATTATTACTTCCAACAAATCTGGTATTAATATTAATATCGGCTAGGTTGTCACTATTATTATCAAATTCGAAGATTCCTCCGTTCCAGCCGCTATGCACTGGAAAGGTAGTATAGAACTGATTTAGGAACAACGCCAAGTCATTGGGTGTTTTCCAATATTGCTCCGGAGAAATCTCGTCTTCCGGAAGCTTATCCAACAAGTCATCGCTACAGGATACGGCAAAGACTGCTAGCAGCAAAAATGTAATGTGTCTTATGTTTTTCATATGTTTTGTATAATTTAAAATTGTACGTTCAGACCCACTGAGTATGATTTCTGTAAAGGATAGATTTTTCCATTCCCCCAGTATCCACCGGTAGCCTCTGGATCAAATATTCCAGAAATTTCAGAAAGGGTGATTAAATTCTCTCCGGTCATGAAAATTCTTAGCTTTTTCAACCCAAGATTTTCAAGAATATTGGACTGGAAGTTATATCCAAGACTAATATTCTTTAATCGGAAGTAAGCTGCATTCTGCAGATACCTAGTCTGTGTTTGCTGGTTTCTCCAAGTAGACCTAAAGGTTGGTCTTGGGAAAAATCCATCAGGATTCTCTTCGGACCAATAGTTTAGATGCTCTTTCATCCCTGCAGATTGCCATAGGTTATCCACGGCACCAAAGGTATACGGTCCACCCGTCCATAAATCCCTTTTAGCAACACCTTGCCATAGCATGGAAAAATCGAACCCTTTATAATCCAAGCCAGCGTTAAAACCAAAACTATATCTAGGGGTAGAGTTTCCAATTACCTTGCGGTCTCCAGGATTATCGGTAGTAGAATCCCCATAATCTATTCTGCCATCCCCGTTTAGATCCTTGTAATGAACATCACCAGGATACCAAACACCTCCATAAATCGGGGTCTGATCTGGTCCGTTGTCAATTTCTTCTTGACTTTGGTATAGGCCTACCGTCTCAAAACCCCATATTTCCCCTAGTTTTTGACCAGTTCTATAGGTATTCAATAAGTTGTTAGGGTTAGAGTACTCAGTTACAGTAGTTACCGCATCAGAAAGTACTAATCCTAAATTATAATTAACCTCACCAATCATATCCCTCCAAGAAACATTAAAATCGAAACCTTTAGTTTCCAAGTTAGCGTTATTGGATTGTGGCGCAGAGGTACCTAAAACAGCAGGAAGACGCTCGGCCGGACCAAACATATCTTCTGTAGTTCTTATAAAGTACTCAAAAGACAACTGTAAACGGTTCGTGAAAGCCGCAATATCTATTCCGTAGTTATCCGTAGTAACGGTTTCCCAAGTAATATCTGGACTAATAATTCCAGGAGTTAGGGTATAGTTTGGTCTTCCATTGTTACCCAACCACCATAGGTTAGTTCTTACTGGCATACGGCCAATGTATAGGTAGTTAGATACGTTTTGATTTCCGATACTACCAGTGGAATATCTCAATTTAAACATTCCAATCTGATCTATTCCCCAGAAGTCCTCCTTCGCAATGTTATAACCTGCAGAAACGGAGGGGAAGAAATCCCACCTGTTTGCTGGTGCAAAACGGGAAGAAGCATCATAACGTCCATTAACTTCAAAAAGGTATTTTTCCTTGTAGTTATAGGCAAACCTACCAAAGTATCCTTGGGTTGCAAAAGAACCTGCAGAGTCGTTCACATGGTCTTCACCTACAGCAGTAGAGATAGATGGCACCCCATCTGTAATTAAATCGTTTTTAGCACTGTAAATGCTAGAATACTGTGTATCCTCTTGCTGATATCCAACTAATCCGGAGAAGTTATGCGCTTCATTAACAGATTTGTCATAAGATACTACCAAGTTTGGAGACAAGTAGGTGTTCTCGCTAGCGTATCTAGAAAAACTATTGTTATTTCTTACAAAACGCTCTCTACCATCGGGTTCAATAACAGATACCCTGGCAAAGTGATTACTATTATTAAAATGCTTAGTTCTATACAGCAAGCTTGGCTTAATTTTCAAATCCTTAATAGGCTCAATAACCAAGTTGATAGATCCATCTAAACTTTGATCGATACCGGTGTATCGGCCACCATCCAATAGAAAAGGAATTTCGGAACCATCACTATAGTCACCATTGGGCATAACCACACCATTAACTGGCCATCTTCTGGCAATGTTATGTAGGTACAACCCACGGTCATAACTCGGTCTATCGGTCTCTGCACGCGCTAACCTTAGATTAGCAGCAAAGCTCAACCAATCATTCACCTTACTGGATACTTTAGAGTTAAAAGTGTAACGTTGGTAAGAATCGTCCCCGTAATTCATAATTCCAGGTGCATCCAAGATAGATCCAGATACGTTATAGTTAACGTTTTTCTGTTTTCCAGAAAAACTAAGGTTGTGTTGCTGACGGTGAACAACACTCTTATACATTTCCTTAAACCAGTTGGTATTGGCATTAGATCCCGTGTACTGTTGCCAACGAGTTCCATCTGAATTGGGAACGGTTACAGGAGTATTTACCGGATCTGCCAAATAGGCTTTGATACGGTCCATTACCTCGTCGGAAAAAACCACCCCGCTTCCACCATTGGTGGCAGCCAAATTAAAATAATTGGCAAACTCCAAGGAGTTCATCATATCCGGCGTATTTAGAGGGGAAGAAAAGATAAAGTTATTGGAATAGGTAAACGTATTACCATCCAATGCCTCACCACTCTTGGTTTTTACAATAATCACCCCGAATGCAGCCCTAGAACCATAAATAGCGGAAGAGGCAGCATCTTTAAGAACGGATATATTATCTATATCATTAGGGTTGATATTGTTAAGGTCATTAGGGTTATCCAAAGGGATATCATCTACAATAACTAGAGGAGAACCGGTTCCTTGTAAGTTTCCAACTCCACGAATACTAATATTCATATTAGCACCTGGCTCACCTCCAGAGTTACCTACAGTTAGGGAAAGCCCTGGAGCAGCACCTTGCAGTCCCTGCATAACGTTGTTTACAGGTCTACTTTCTAGTTGCTCACCTGATACAGTACTTACAGATCCTGTTAAGTTCTCCTTTTTCTGCGTTCCATACCCAACTAGTACCACTTCTCCTAGCTCTTCTGCCTGTGGCTCTAAGGAAATATTTATTTGAGTTCTTCCATTTACGGCTATATTTCCTGTTGCATAGCCCAAATAGCTCACCACAAGGGTTGCATTCCTATCCACTTTAATCTCAAAGTCACCATCAAAGTCGCTCACCACTCCTCTGGTAGTCCCTTTTTCTACTACACTGGCCCCTGGAACGGGATCCCCGGTTTCCGCGTCAGACACCGTACCTCTTACGGTAATCGTTGGCTGCTGTGCAAATAGGTGCGCTTGCACCAATAATAAACAGCAATAAAATAAGATTTTCTTCATTTGAATTGTTTAGGTTAATTAATTAGTTAAACAAATAAAACTTCTTAAGCAGGAGCTAAAAAGTCATATTTCTGATTGCCAAATTAGCCAACGTTAAATGTATCTTAAAGTTTTAAGGGTATAAATTTAGGTTACATGGGGTTACAAACAGGTTACATGCACTCTTTATTTATTTGGTGAAAATCTTTGAAACCATCATGTTAATTAGGATGATTGAGGATATTTCCCTTTATTTGTTCCTCATAATATTAAGTTAACATATGAATAAATTTAAGTTAACATCTACGATTGTTTTATTAATACTCCATGTACTTGCATACACTCAAGAAAGAATACTCCCATTCCAAAATCTATCCTTTCAGGATGGGTTATCGGACAATAACGTGAGCACCATTCTACAGGATAGTGATGGTTTTATATGGTTGGGAACCAAATTAGGAATAGACAAATACGACGGACAAAACATAAAGACCTATTTCCTCCCCAATGAGAACAACCAAGTAAACTCCTTAGTACAGGATCATAGCGGTAGACTTTGGGCAACAACTACGGAAGGGTTATATTATTTTAATATAAAAAGCGATCAATTTGAACGCTATATCTCCTCACATCCCTCCATTGACAGCAGCTTGCAGGGATACATTCCCAATGTACTGGTACTGCAATCCGGAGCCCTGTGGTGCACCACCACCAATAATGAAATTGTTTCCCTATTTCCTTATGAGGACAAGGCCGATGAAATCATAAAAATGCCTGTGGAAGATGGTGAAGAGAATGCAGGTAGTGCAACGGACCTTTTACAGGATAATAATGGTGTTATATGGATAGGCACAAGTAACGGTAAGCTTTATAAGTATTTGGACTCCAAATTTACCCAGACTAACTTTCGAGGAAACGAGGCCCATATCAACTCCCTATCCATGGACCCATATGGCCTCTTATGGATTGGAACCAACAGCAATGGCTTGTTTAGCTACCACCCTAAAATCCAAACAACCCAACATTACGCTACCCAAGTAGAGGAATTAGACAAGCGCATATCCAATAATATTGTTCTGGATGTTATGGCAGATAGGGATAACAATATTTGGATAGGAACAGATGGAGGCGGACTAATTCTCTATGAATCCAAGAACAACAGATTCATTACTTTTAAACAAAACTCATATACCAATTACCCTATTGCGGACAATTCTATCTTGAGCATCCATCAGGGAGAAGACAACGTAATTTGGGTGGGTACGGTGCATGGTGGTGCCAGCTATTTTAAATATTATGCCACCATAAGTCATATTCCCGCTTCGGATTTAGCTTTTGACCAGATAGATGAGCAGAGCTCGCAAATATTAGAGGCTTCCAATGGAGATATATGGATTACGGCCGGTAGAAATGGATTGCGAAGATACAATCCAAGTAGTGGAAAAGTCACTGTATTTAAGGACGATCCTTCAAAGGACAACGACCTTAACGGAAATAATATTGTGTCCTTGCTTCAAGACAACCGAGATAGGATTTGGATTGGGACTTACAATGGTGGATTAAATATTTATGACCCCTACAACAATAGGTTTTTAGAGGCTGAGGATCGATTTAACAGCATTGCTATTTTTGCTATGGAGCAAGATTCCGAAGGAAATGTCTGGGTAGGAACCAATAATGGCATTCGGGTATATAATTCCGATTTAAAGATTGTGAATCACTTTAATTTAGACAATACCCCTAATCTCAACTCTAACTTTATTACCAGTTTATACGAAGATATAAAGGGCGATATGTGGGTAGGCACCAATTTAGGGCTGAACGTTTTTAAGCAAAATAAAGTACTCTCCTATATTTCAGATAAAAACAATCCCAACTCTCTTAGTGGCAATCGAATTAGATCTATCACGGAAGACGATGATCTTTCAGTACTTATTGGCACTTATGGCCATGGATTAAATAGGTATCATAGAACCAAGGATACGTTTACTAGGATTGGTAAGAAAGATGGATTGGAAGCCAGCATCATTGGGGGAATATTTTTAGATAAGGACAAAAACATATGGTGTAGCACCAACTTAGGGCTCAGCAAAATTTCTCCGGATGGTACCATAGCAAATTTTGGCCTTCGTCACGGAATCCAGGCTTATAGCGGTGGAAGTGCCATTATCAGCAAGGACAACCAAATACTAATGGGAGGCAGACTAGGGCTCACCTATTTAAATGCATCTGAATTTAAGGAAAACAATTCAGACGAACCTAAAAAAGTGTTTTTTACCACAGCAACCGTAGTTGGGGAAAACGGAACAGAGGAAATCAATTTGGCATCCAATGCAAGCAAGCATATTACGCTCTCCCCCCAAGACAAGCTTTTATCCATCCGATTTTCCAGCTCGGATTATTGGAGTCCACAGGACAATAATTATGCCTATAAGCTAGTAGGATTAAATAACGAATGGCAAACCATTGGGAACCAACAAGTACTAACTTTTTCCAATTTAGATCCAGGCAAGTACTCTCTAATGGTTAAATGTGCAGATGCCATTTCTAACGAAGAAAGGTCTTTGGCTTCTATTTCCATAACTGTACTCCCCTCCTTCTGGCAAAAAGCCTGGGTAAGGGCATTGATTGTACTAATTGGCATCCTTCTTATACTGTTATTTATAAGGTGGCGGATATCGTCCATTAAAAAACAGCAGAAACAATTGGAATTGTTGGTTGCATCCAAAACCAAAGAGGTAAAGGCGCAGCAAGAGAAAGCGTATCAGAGTGAAATTGCTCTCTTAAACGTAGAAAAAGAAAATCAGAAGCTAAATCAGCAAAAACTGAGGGAAGAACTTAATTTTAAAACGGAGGAACTCACTAATTACACTTTACGAACCGTTCACAAAAACAACCTCTTGACCCAAATAAAGGATAGTTTGATCCATGAGACCAAAGCAAGTACCCCCAAAAAAGGTAATCTAAAAAAAATAGTACATCTTATTGACGACAGCTTAATACTAGATGAGGATTGGGATAATTTCTATCACCTTTTCAATCAGATCCACACCACCTTTATCAATAGCCTAAAAGATTATTGCCCTCAACTTAGCGATCGGGAAATTAGATTATGCGCTTTAATCAAGCTCAACTTTACTTCGCAACATATAGCCACCCTCTTTGGAATTTCATTGAGTTCTGTAAAGGTTGCGCGACATCGTCTACGGAAAAAATTGAATATTGCGGAAAACCAAAGTTATGAGGACTTTTTTGAAACCCTTACCT
Source organism: Arenibacter lacus (assembly GCF_008711145.1). NCBI lineage: Bacteria > Pseudomonadati > Bacteroidota > Flavobacteriia > Flavobacteriales > Flavobacteriaceae > Arenibacter > Arenibacter lacus. Next base: position 35 of record NZ_VVIN01000006.1, on the reverse strand, counting down.
AATAAGGAGAAGACTACCCTCTACGGTATTTGTTG
>NZ_VVIN01000059.1:0-22250 GCF_008711145.1 Arenibacter lacus | reverse complement strand
GAAAGGGCGACCGTTACTTTATATTTGGAATAAAGGTCAGTCTGCCCTCTTTGTATCGTACGCCCTTAAATTGAGCCCAAAACGCTTTTAAGGATGTTAATAGTTACGGCAATTTATTTAAGCTTATACTGGGCGATAGATAATTCCAAGGCTGATCGTTTTACTGCAAATATCGAACTCCTATTTCAAATCACTAACGACTTTTGAGCTTAATCAACCATATGATTAATGGGTAGATTGGTCATTAGAATTGACCTGTATTGGATTTTCGTTCCTTTAAAAAAACTAACTGTTTTCTATTTTCCTCACTATTCACATCACAATGTATGCGGCTTAGGCCGATACCCAGGTTTACAATAAAATCACTAATACCATATTTATAGTAAATATCGAATAGTCATTTCTAAAATTGTGTTCATAATTATTTAAATTTGATCATTGATATCAAGAGCGCTAAATGGAGCTTGAAAAGAATTGGGTAAAGAGATTCACCAATAACCCCTTAGGATAATGAGCATCATGGAAATAAACTACAACATAACCACCGATCCAAACTTGCTGGACAAGCAAAATGGAATTACTCCTGAACTTTCGCGCAAGCTGGAGTGGTTTCACAAACTGGCGATAAAAGGAAAAAGATCGAGCGTGCAAAAATTGTTGGATGCCATTGAACGCTATCCCAATAATCCGCAGTTGAAAAATTATCTATCCGTACTGTACGGCCAACTGAACGATACCAAGAAGATGCACGAGACCAATAAGTGGATTATGGCGGAACACCCCAATTATTTATTTGGAAAGTTAAACCTGGCAAACGAATATTTCTTCAAAGAAGAATATCATAAAATGCCCGAAGTTTTAGGCACCAACATGGAGCTACAATCGCTCTATCCAGACCGCGACACCTTTCATTTAAACGAGGTAATTTCATATTACAAATGCGCCATCCTTTATTATTCCGCCATTGGTGATATTGAGCAAGCCGAAATTAGATTCGATATAATGCAAGAACTGTCACCCGATTCTGAAGATACCGAAATGGCATGGAGACACATTTATGCCGCCACAATGAAAGCAGCCCAAGAACGTTTTGAAGAGGAAGAAAAAACTAAAATATTGGTAACAACAAGGTCGCAAGAATTTAATAATACCAAAAGCGCTCCTAATTTTAATCATGAAGAAATAGAGTGGCTTTACAACCATGGACTCTACATCGGCGAAGAGAAACTAAACAAAATACTCTCCCTACCCAAAGAGAGTCTTATCAATGACCTAGAGTTGGTGTTACTCGATAGTATTGCACGCTATGGTTATTTTAAAAAGTTAGCTGAAGAAAACAGATGGGACGAGGAAAAGACGAGTTTTGTAATCCATGCTATTTATCTATTAGGAGAACTGGAGGCAACGGATAGCTTGGAAACCATTTTTGATGTACTGAGCCAGTCCGATGCATATTTCGAGCTCTTTTTAGGTGATTTTCTCACTGTGGCAATTTGGGAACCTATCTACAAAATTGCAGCCAATGATCTGGAAGCATGTAAGGAGTTTATCTATACACCAGGCATCGATACCTATGCGCGTACTACTATCATGGAGGTCTTAGAACAGCTTGCCCTAAACCATCCCGAAAGGCGCGAGGAGGTTTTGAGCTGGTTCAGGGAGGTCATAGAGTTTTTCTTGGACAGCAGCCTAGAGGACAATGTAATTGACAGCGATCTGATTGCCTTGATGATATGCAATTTGATCGATATCAATGGCGCTGAATTAGTGCCGGAAATAAAACAGTTATTTGACCGGGGGTTAGTGTCACAGGGTATTTGTGGGAATTTTAAGGAAGTAAAGAAAGCCTTTGAGCGCCCAGACACCTATGATAAAAGAAGGGAGTTACTCCCCATAGCAGAACGGTATGAAGAAATAACGGCAACCTGGGCTGGGTATAACGAAAAGATAAGTAGTTCGCCAATTGATTACCAGGATTATTTTACCCCGTCCGTAATGCCGGTAAGAGCGGAACCGAAAATTGGACGGAATGAGCCCTGTCCCTGCGGCAGCGGGAAAAAGTATAAAAAATGTTGTTTGTAATAGCTATATTCAATGCTATTGCTTAACTCCTGGTTTTAATTCACTTGGTAAATACCCCATTGTTTTTTTAAAAGCTTTGGTAAAGTGTTGCGGATTGGAATAGCCCACTTCATAGGAGGCTTGTGCTATTGGAATGTTTTCGTGGAGAATTAGGGTTTTGGCTGTTTCCATTCTTAGTTTGGTGATGTATTTAAATATGGTGGTTTTATGAACGATTTTAAAATTGCTTTTCAGCTTGGTCGTATTATATCCAACAACTTCTGAAAGTTCTTTGATGGTCAATTTATTCTTTAAATTTTTTTGAATATGATGAACCACATTCTCTATACTTTTGTATTCGGAAACAGGTAAGCCTAAATCCACATTCATTGGCCTATAATTTTCCCTATTCATTATTAAATCAATCAAAAGCCATCTAGTTTTACATTCTAAATAACTTGCTTTAACGCTATCATCATATGGGCAATCAATAATCCCAACAAGGGAGAATCTTAGCTTTTCAGAAATTGATTTAGTTCTGAGAATAGGGTTGTTATAAGTGGTATTAGATAAGTTATGAAAATAATCGCAAGATGGTATAACCCCCTTTCCAAGTAATCTTTCCAGATAATTCTTTGTGAACAATACTTCCAAGGAAGTGTAATTTTCACCTACAAATTTCTTTTGCCCGGTAGTAATCGTCCATTCGATGGGGAGGTACATATCTGATGGAACTAGAAAAAAGGAACCTCCATTTACATCAAGAAATTCAAAGGCTCCTTCCAAAACAAAATGAAAACCTAAACAAGGTTCCGGATATGCTACTTCCATTATTCGACTTGAAGGTACTTTCAGTTTTCTAATTATAACCGTTAATCCATCCAGTTTAATACCCTCCTGCGCAACTGCTGCAGCATTTTCTTCTTCAGTAATCCTAAAAAAAGTTATTTGGCCGTGATTCGCGACATAGACATTCTTTGTATTTGCAGGATACCCAATTGATTTTAAAAAACCTTCGCTCATTAATTCCTTTTACGTTGGTTAAACTTCCCTTTACGTTATTACTCACTTAAAAGCTATAGTAGCTTTGCAAAGCTATCTATTTAGAATTAATCTTAATAAGAATAATGAGTTAATTAATGAAAATAATACTAACGGTAGTTTTAATGACTACTTCTTTTCTTGTTCTAAGTCAAGATCAATTTGGAGTAATATCTGGCACTGTTATGGATGAACTCGGCAGGCCATTACCTTATGCGAATGTTTTAATAAAAGAGGAAAGAGCCGGGGTTCTTACTGACGATATTGGCGCCTATACCATCAGTAACTTACCCTATGGAGAACACCAAATAGAGGTTTCCTTTATAGGCTACGCTAAGGTTACCAAAATCGTCAAGATTAACAACAGCGGTAAGGATGTTACGGTCAATTTCAACCTACGGCAATCTGTAGAGGAATTAAAAGAGGTTACGGTAAGTGGCCTAAGCAAAGAGACCGAAATCGAAACTCGAGGCTTTGCAGTAAATGCAATAAACACTAAGGAGGCAGGGTTGCGGAACATCCAAACAAATGAAATATTAAATACGACCGTAGGAGTTAAAATTCGACAGAATGGAGGGTTAGGTTCCGAGGTAAAATATAGTTTAAATGGGTTGTCAGGGAATTCTGTACGAATATTTATCGATGGCATTCCTATCTCTACTTATGGTAATTCTTTTAATCTAAATAGCATTCCGCCCTCGATGATCAAGAACATTGAGGTTTATAAAGGAGTGGTCCCTGGCCATTTAGCAGACGATGCCTTAGGAGGCGCAATTAATATTAGACTCATAGATAATGCAAAATCGAATGTCAATGGATCGGTTTCCTATGGATCCTTTAACACCTTTCAAACCGGTATTAATGGTTTATATCGATTCGATAAATCCGGGTTTACCGTAAAGGCATCTTTATTCCATAATTATTCAGATAATGATTATAAAATATCAGGAAGAAGCATTGTAGTTACCGGCTTAGGAGGCGTACAGACACCAATAACAGCAAGGAGATTCAACGATGCTTACAGGTCTACTGGAGGAATGGCTCAAATTGGCTATACCGATGTAAAATGGGCAGATCGATTTTTTATTGGGATTACTGGTTCTAATGATTATAAAGAAGTTCAACATGGAGCATTCGTTACGATAACCCCATACAAGGATAGGTTTCTAGAATCGGACGCGCTGTTAGCAAGCTTAAACTATAAAAAGAAAGACCTTTTTATAAAAGGGATGGATGTGAATGTCAACGGATTGATTGGCAAAAGAAACCGTTCCGTCAACGATACTGTTTCTTGGGCCTATAATTGGAACGGGGACCGGGCAATTGACTTTAGAGGAAATGAATACCAATATACCTGGCGTTCACAACAAGAAGGAGGCCCTACCCTGGCTAAAATCAAAAGAAAAGTTGCTTCCATTAGAACGGGGGTCTCCTACGATTTTAACGCCAATCATAGGGTGTTATTAAACCATGTATATAGCGGAGTTGAAAGGGAAGATAGTGATGCTTCAAAGTCTGTGCTAGAAAATACATTTCAAGGAACAAGAGACCTGTATAAAAACATATTTTCATTTACCTATGAATTAACGGCTTTTCGGGATAAGTTAAAAGCCAGTTTATTTGGAAAACACTATGAACAAAAAACAACTAGCATAGACCCTATTATAACTACAGATAGCAAGGGAAACAAGCAAGTAGTAGATGAAGCGGTAAGCAGTAAGAAAAATCATGATGGGTATGGCTTGGCGGCTTCTTACATCATACGTCCCAAGATCACCTTATTAACGTCGGCAGAAAAAGCAATACGCCTACCGAACGAAACGGAAATCTTTGGCGATGATGGTGATAACGTAGTAGCAAACTCCAGCATAAACCCAGAAAGAAGTAGCAATTACAACTTTGGTTTTAGACTAGGAACTTTCAATATTAAAAAACATGATTTTACCGTTTCTTCAAATGTTTTTACCCGAAACATCAAAGACAGAATTGGACTGCCCATTGAAACTTCCTTAAACATTGACGATGAATTAATCGTATATGTAAACCAAGGCAGTGGCACTTCCAAGGGAATAGACGCACAATTAAATTATTCGTACAACAACAAGTTTAGCCTCAATTTTAATGTATCACGGTTCGATTTAAAAATCGTGAATAAAGGTATCGAAGTAGATGTTCCGAATACCCCATTTTTCACCATGAACGGAGGTTTACGGTATTCCTTTAAAGATTTATTTCAAAAGAAATCTCACCTAAATCTCTTTTACAATATCTATTTCACAGATGATTTTTCATACTTAACATCACAGGGAACAATTACTGTTGGCAACGAATTTTTTGAAGTTCCCCAACAATTGGCGCAAGATATTGGACTTAGTTACACCTTTCCTAATAACAATTTGGTGGTGAGCTTTGATATAAAAAATGTGTTTGATGAATCCGTATATGATAATCTTTCTGTTCAAAAACCAGGAAGGGCTTTTTACTTAAAACTTAATTACGCAATAAATAAATTCTAATCTTTTAAACTAAATAATACTAAAAATGAAACGAACATTCCTAAACCTAAAAACCTTTGCCGCAGTATTGTTCACAGCTAGTCTAATGACCTCCTGTAGCAGTGATGACACCGATATTGTTCCGGATCCGGATACTGGAGAACCGGATACAGAAGAAGCAAGATGGATCACCATTGCAGCTGCCAAAATGGGAGATAATCCAGGAGACGGTAACGGAGGTACTTTAATTTATGCTGTACGTAGTGATGAGGCTAAAGACCCAACAATTTCTATAGCACCATTTCAGAATGGTTTTATAGTTCCATCTAATAGAACAGCAAGATTACAGTCGTCTGAAGATGGAAACACTATTTTTAATATAAGTTACGCAGGCGATACTGGTGGCAACTATACAAAGTATACCGTAGAAGGCGGACAAACTTTTACTCCAACAGGATCTGAGGTAAGTATTGCGCCCTATGTAGGTACTGCTCCAAGATGGATAAAATTGTTTGATGGTGACCAAACGGGAGCCGCTGTTTATGTAAACACAGAAAACCAATTTGATGAAAATGATAATTATACCCGTACCGAAGCTACCATTGGCATAGTAACTTTAGACTTAGTGAATTCTACTATTAAAGAGTTCCAAGAACACAGTGTTGCATTAAGCCCTGAGGAAGAAGCTAACGGATACTATATATCTAGAATAGATATGCCCACTTTAAATGCTGCTGGAGACAAATTATATATTGGTGCACGTTTAAGTAAGGTAGATCCTGCAACCGCTGAAAGCGATAGTGACTATGAAATTTTAGGCTCTAAAACTATCGTATTGGATTACCCATCCTTATTAAATCCAACTGTAATAACTTCTACGGTAGGCCACGGAAATACAAACGGATATAGAAGTATAAATACTTTCCTATATGAAGGAAGTGTTTATCAAGCCAACCAAAATGACCCTGAAGGATCCCACATTTTAAAGATTGATGCTGATAATGAATATGATGATTCTTACGTGTTCAATCTAGATGACGCTTTAGGAGTAGAGGGAGCATATATTTTAGCTTGGAGACCTGCAGCAAACGGTAAGGCGGTATTAGCTTATCGGCATGATGGATCGGAGCAAGGTGTAGCAGGGGCTCAAGGATTTTTTGCATTAGTGGATCTAAACGCAAAAACAGCTACTAAGATTACCGACATTCCTTATGACCCAGATTTTTATTTATTTCAGTACCAGGGATTTGTAGTAGACGGTACCGAGATATACCTTACCCAAGGACCGGTAGGCCAAAACGGGAATATATATGTTGTAGAAACTGAAACTGGTGAAGTAACAAAAGGTGCCCAATTAGTGAACGTCAACGGAAGTCACTTTATCGGGGCATTTTAGTCTAATTAAATATCTAAAAAATATAATTCTTCTATAGAGGGGACCTATCATTATCAATCTAACTATAGATTTATCAACATGCAGGTTCCACTATAGAAGTTAAATTGTCAAAATGAATACACGAACAATACAATCCATCTTAATTGGTGTTTTTGTCTTACTAGCAACTTCGACTACCAAAGCACAAAGAAATTCGGAACAATCCAAAAACCCATTCTTAAATCGGGTTTATTGGGAAGCGAAACCAAGTATCTCTGAAATTGAATCAACTATAAAAAAAGGTCACTCCGTTACTGAAGCAAATAGTGGAGGATTCGATGCTACTACTTTTGCCATTTTTGCAAATAATCCAGTAAGCACCATAGCGTATCTAGTCGCAAATGGCAACGATGTAAATAAACGTACACACGATTCAAGAACCTATATTTTTTGGGCAGCATCTAGTGGCAATTTGGATATTATTAAATTTTTAATCAATAAAGGTGCAAGACTAGATGTAGTAGATTCCCATGGCTATGGTCCAATTTCATTCACTGCAGCGACAGGGCAACAAAATACTGATATCTATGACTACTTTATAGCTAATGGTGCAGATTTAAAGAACGAAAAAGACCATCAAGGTAAGAATGTGCTACTAGTTGCCATTGGAAGAGCTAAAGATTTTAAAATAGTTGATTACCTTATTAAAAAAGGTTTATCTATCAATAGTGTAGATAATTTTGGGAATGGAATTTTCCATTATGCTGCTCAAGGTGGCAACATTAACATTCTTAAACAACTTAAAGAGCGGGGAGTTTCAATTGATAAAAACAATATCACTGATGAAAGTGCTATCTTCTTTGCCAGCAAAGGTCGCGAAGCGTCAATCAATCTTTTCAAGTATTTAGAAAGTTTAGGGATTAATGCCAACGTAACTACCACAAAAGGAGAAAACCCACTTCATAATTTAGCCAAGACTACAGCCGATTTAAGTGTTTATGAATATTTCGTAGCAAAGGGGGTAAACCCGAACGCAATTGACGAGGAAGGAAAAACACCGCTTTTAAATGCAGCGGAGCGAAACAAGCTTGAAGCTGTCCGGTATTTTGCTGAAAAATCAACCGATATTGATCATAAAGATACAAAAGGACAAACGGCCTTGGCAATTGCCATCCAAAACAACAGTGCTGATGTGGTGGATTACCTCATTTCTAAAGGAGCAGATATCCATACACTAAGTAAAGACGGGAATAATGTAGCACATTACCTCTTTAATAGCCGTGGAAAACCCCGTGATTTTGACGCTAAATTAAGTGCACTAGTCAAGAAAGGCTTTGATTTTAAAACAGTTCAAGGCGACGGTAGCACCATTTGGCATTTGGCGGTGGCTAAAAACAATCTTGACCTCATAAAAAAAATAAGTGTTTTTGATGCCGACATTAACACCAAGGATAATAGTGGAAATACTCCCTTGCACTATGCTGCCATGAAAACTGAAGATGCATCTATCTTGAAGTTTTTACTGGCTAAGGGCGCTGATAGTAATTCTACCACAGAATTTGGTGAAACCGCTTATGATCTTGCCAGTGAAAACGAACTTTTGGTCAAAAACAAAATAAAAATCGATTTTTTAAACTAGGGTAAAATGTATAGAAATAGTTTTAGAACAATAAGTATGTTGTTAATAGCATTCATATTTATAATTATGTCCTCTTTTGATAAAGAATCAGAGTTAATTTATAAATGCATGATTCAAATGACCAATTATACTGGTGAAAAGGCTTATGTAGCTGTATCACTAATAAATCCACAAGGCAATTATGAAAAAACCATGTATATACAGGGGGATGATAAAGAATGGTTTCCAGACTTAAAAAATTGGTGGGGATTTACCAGCAGGAACGATGAGAATTTAGATGCTATATCTGGGGCTACTATTGGGAATGGGGAGAGAAACATTATTTCCTTAAGTTTTAAACCCTCACAAATTGATACCGGTTATAAAGTGCGCTTTGAGTCCGCCGTAGAAAATCAAGAATACTATTCGGTAGATGCTGAAGTCGATTTAAATACCGCTACGTTAAGGAACAAGGTAGAGGGAAAGGGCTATATACGGTATATAAGAATGGTGCCTAACAGATAATTATTATGATCATTTCGGTTTGGAGATTTAGCCATTTACTTTTTGCAACTATATCCTCAGCTTTCCTTTTAGTAGCCTCGGTGACTGGAATTGTTCTAGCGATAGAACCTATTTCAAATAAAATGCATTCCTTTCACATTGCTGAGGCGGACACACTCTCTTTGGCCAAAACTTTAGAAAATCTGAATGCAAAACATAAAGAAGTACTAGCTATAAGTAGGGATCGCAACGGTTTTGTAAGTGTTAGCGTTATAGATGAAGGGAAAAAAAAGAAATTTTATATTGACCCCACATCTGGTGAGAAAATTGGGGATATCATTCAAAAGCAAGCTGTTTTTCAATTCGCTACAAACTTACACCGCTCTCTTTTTCTTAAATCAACGGGCCGATTCCTAATTGGACTCGCCTCGTTTTTACTCATACTTATTTCAATTTCTGGTATAGTACTTATTGCAAAGAGGCAAGGAGGATACAAACAATTTTTCGCACCAGTGGTCCGTGAGAATTTTTCGCAGTACCATCATGTTGTCTATGCCAGATTCGCACTAATCCCACTGTTAGTTTTATCCATTACAGGGGTTTACCTTTCCCTTCTACGATTTGATATAATACCTGATCCCCATACTTCATTGGTGGTGAATTTTGATACTATTAAGGAAGATCCCATTAAAGAATATACCGAGTTTGCATTCTTTCAAAATACACCTTTAAAAGAACTGCGCGAATTGGAATATCCATTTTCCGAATTTGTTGAGGATTATTATATCATTCGTCTTAAGAACAAAGAGTTGTACCTGAATCAAGTGACAGGAGAAGTACTTGCGGAAGAGAATATCCACCCTATCCAAATTATTTCATCCTGGGCAACTGTCCTGCATACTGGAGAAGGAAGTATTCTATGGTCCATTGTGCTTGGCCTAGGAAGCCTGGCAATTCCCTTTCTAACTATCACAGGGTTTATTGTATACTTTAAACGACCCAAAACGAAAATTAGAAATAAACTTTCCAAAGATGAAAGTAATTATGTAATTCTTGTCGGGACTGAAGGAGGTACAACCCTTCAATATGGGAAAGAACTGCATGATAAATTATTAGCTAATGGATTGAAAAGCCATTTAGCGCTAATGAACGAATATTCGTACTATAAAAAGATGGAGCATCTGATTATAATAACAGCAACGTATGGGCAAGGTGAAGCGCCAGCAACAGCAAATAAGTTTATAGAACTGATTCAAAAAAAACAACAAAAACAAGCTTTTAACTTTAGCGTGGTTGGTTTCGGTTCTACGGCTTATCCCAACTATTGTCATTTTGCTTATGAGTCGCATAAAGCCTTACTTACGGTGAATAATAGTACCACAAAGCAAGACGTGTTTACCGTGAATGACCAATCATTTGAAGCTTTCACTGAATGGTGTCATAAATGGTCGGAAACAATTGGGGTTAGTATTAAACTTGAAAAACCAAAATTGAAATTGAATACCGTTCCTCCCTCTACTTTTAAGATCATTGGCAAACAAGAACTTAAAAAGGACAACACCTTTTTACTAAGCTTTCAAAATTTGAACGGTACAAAATCCAAATCAGGAGATTTGCTATCTGTAATCCCTACTGAGGGAGCTCAAGAACGTTTGTATTCAATTGGAAAATTAGATAAAGACACCTTGGTTGTCAGTATACGCAGACATGAAAAAGGGCTGTGTTCAAATTTCTTGTATCGACTAAAACAAGGAGAAAAACTCTCTGCGAGGGTAATCAGCAACAAAAATTTTCATTTTCCTGAAAAGGCTAAAAAATGTATTTTAATTGCTACAGGAACAGGTATAGGCCCATTTTTAGGGATGATAAATGAAAATATTAAAAAGAGGGAGCTTCACTTGTATTGGGGAGCGAGGACTTCTGACTCATTTAATCTGTATAGGAATTATATTGAAAACGCAAAAGAAGAAGGCAAATTAACCAGTTTCAACCCAGCTTATTCCCGTAATCCGATGGAGAAACTATATGTTCAACATTTGATAAAACACGACCATGAACTATTCGTTGAGGTGTTAAAAAAGAAAGGCTGCATTATGATCTGCGGGTCTATTGCCATGCAGAAAGCAATCCTACAAGAATTACAAGAACTATGTAATGAACATTTAAATAAAGACCTTAGCCATTTCCAAAACAAAAATCAGATCAAGATGGATTGTTATTGATGCTAACCAAAAAAATAAGTAGCCTTCATTTACGGGGTATTACAATTTAAATCGGCACAGCATAATTATGTTTTATAACTCCCATTACAAATGTACTTTGAGCACTCCCAATATTTTTAATGGAACCTAACTCATTGAGTACAAAATCTTGATAATGTTTCATATCCCTAACCATCACCTTCAATCTAAAATCATAATCCCCCGAAATATTATAGCACTCACAAACATACTTGGAAACCATAATCTCCTCCACAAATTGATGACCTATTTCTTTAGTATGCTCTTTTAAAGCAATATCACAAAAGACGATAAGTCCTTTTCCAACTTTTTCGGCTTCCACCACTGCCACATATTGTTTGATTACTCCCTCCCTTTCCAAACGTTTGATTCTTTCATACACAGGAGTGGGTGATAGATTAACCTGTTGCGCAATTTCTTTTGTGGTTAATTTCCCACTTTCTTGAAGCAATTCTAATAACTTTAAATCAATTTGGTCTAAATCGGACATAGTTAAATTTTCTTTTCATGCATTAAATCAAAACAAATAAAAGATGTTTTACCTAATAAACAAACACTAAAAAAGTAATATATCTTATTTAAATCATAATCGTAATTAATTCATCTTTTATTATAAGATTTGTAGGAAATAAAAACTATCTGGTTAAGATGAAAGCGATCATATTAGAAGATTCAAGAATAAACGAAAAGAACGGTTTAGAGAACACTCAGGATGATTTAACATTCACACTAAAGAGTATAAATTTCGATGAGAACTATATACCGTCCAACAGTACACGTACAACAACCAACTTTGCCAACCTGGCAAGAGGCGAAAGTCGTCAGGAAAATTTGCGTAATGCGATTAATATGATTAACAATCGTTTTAACAGCTTGGCTAACTGGGATAATCCTAATAACAATCGCTATTCGGTTGAATTAGAAATTGTCTCTGTTGATTTAGATCTTGATAGTAGCGGTAGAACATTTCCGTTAATTGAGATTTTAAAAACGCATATTATAGATCATAAAACAGGCAAACACATTGAAGGTATTGTAGGTAATAACTTTTCTTCTTATGTGCGCGATTATGATTTTAGCGTCCAGCTTTTAGAGCATAATAAGGACAAGGACCACTTTAGTATTCCGGAAGGTTTTGGGGAATTACACGGTAATTTATTTAAGTGTTTTGTAAAATCAGAGAGTTACAAAAAACACTTTATGAAACCACCTGTTATATGTTTGAGCGTATCAGAAAATAGAACGTATCACCGTACAGGAAACCATCATCCTATATTAGGTTTTGAATACCGATCGGACAAATCTTCTTTAACAGTACAATACTTCAAAAAAATGGGTTTACAGGTTCGTTATTTTATGCCATCAAATAGCGTTGCACCTTTTGCGTTTTATTTCTTTGGCGATTTACTAGCTGACTATTCCAACCTCGAATTGATAAGTACCATTAGTACCATGGAAACCTTCCAAAAGATTTATAGGCCTGAAATTTACAATGCCAATTCTGTAGCAGGAGCGCGCTATCAGCCTAGTTTAAAAAACCGAGACTATTCAACAACCAAAATTATATACAACCGGGAAGAGCGCGCCCAGTTAGGAATTGAGCAAGGTAAATTTACAGAAAAGCATTTCATTAAGCCGTACAAAAGTGCCCTAGAACAGTGGTCTGCTAATTTCACTCTTTAATAAATACAACACATTAAAATAATTCTATTATGAAGAAGTTATTACCCACCTCCACCGTTGGAAGTTTACCCAAACCTGCTTGGCTTGCACCTCCAGAAAAACTTTGGTCACCTTGGAAATTAGAAGGCAATCAGTTACTTGAAGGAAAGCAAGATGCATTGCGCGTTTCTTTGCACGAACAACAATTGGCTGGGGTTGATATAATAAGTGACGGTGAGCAAACACGTCAACATTTTGTAACTACTTTTATTGAGCATTTAAGTGGTGTGGATTTTAAGAATCGTAAAACTGTAAAAATCCGTGACCGATATGATGCGAGTGTTCCAGTTGTTGTGGATGAGGTTGCACGCCAAAAAGCAGTTTTTGTTGAGGATGCTAAATTTTTACGTAAACAGACAGACAAGCCTATAAAATGGGCATTGCCAGGACCGATGACAATGGTAGATACGTTGTACGATGACCATTACAAAAGCCGAGAAAAGTTGGCGTGGGAATTTGCTAAAATACTCAATGAAGAAGCAAGAGAACTTCAAGATGCAGGGATTGATATTATCCAGTTTGATGAACCAGCATTTAATGTTTTCTTTGAGGAAGTAAACGATTGGGGAATGGCAACCTTAGAAAGGGCCATTGAAGGTTTACACTGCGAAACGGCAATACATATTTGCTATGGCTATGGAATAAAAGCTAATAATGATTGGAAAAAGACATTGGGTTCTGAATGGCGTCAATACGAAGAAATTTTCCCTAAAATTCAAAATTCTAATTTAGATATAGTGTCATTAGAATGTCATAACTCCTGTGTTCCTTTTAATTTGATTGAACTAGTTCGTGGTAAAAAAGTAATGGTAGGTGCCATTGATGTGGCAACCAACAGAATTGAAACACCTGAAGAAGTAGCTATTACGCTACGTAAAGCGCTAGAATTTGTAGATGTCGAAAATCTTTACCCTAGTACAAACTGCGGTATGGCTCCGTTATCCCGAAAAATAGCAAGCGGTAAGTTAAGTTCTTTAAGCGCAGGAGCAGAAATTATACGCAAAGAACTTGGGCTTTAGCAAATCTATTAATTCAAAAATGGTTTCCATATTTGACGCTTCTTAGTTTAATGGTTTTTTTTCATCAAATGGAGCACTGCAAACGAATAAATCTATCAATTATTTAATTTACGTATGGACATATATATTCTCTACTATCTCGCTGCAGGTACTTTAGCTGGCTTACTTGCAGGCTTGTTTGGTATTGGTGGCGGTATGATAATTGTACCAGCATTAATTTACATTTTTAAAGCACAAGGCGTTCCAGAAGCTGCGCTTACCCATGTTGGTATTGGTACATCTCTTGCAACTATTATTATTACGTCCATTAGTTCACTTCGTGCACACAATAGTAAAGATGCCGTAAATTGGAGTGTATGGAAACGTATGGCACCGGGATTGGTAATGGGTTCATTGATTGGTGCCGGAGTTGCATCTGTTATTCATGGTAACTCACTTCAGGCAACAATTGGTGTAGGTGCCTTTTTGGTAGGATTAAAAATGTTATTTATGAAAAACAAAGCATTGGAAGAAAACAACTTTAGCAAACTACCATCGCCTGTTGGGCAAACTAGTTTGGGAGGTTTTATCGGTATTGTTTCTGCTATTTTTGGTATTGGCGGAGGTACATTAACCGTTCCGATATTGAGTTATTATGGATTAAAAATTCAGCATGCAGTGGGTACATCGGCTGCCTGTGGCTTACCTATCGCTGCTGCTGGCGCTATTGGATTTCTTGTCTTTGGCCAATTGGTTGATACTAGTGTAAAAGAGGCATTGCCTAATGGTGTCTTAGGTTTTGTACATATGTATGCTTTTATATGTGTGAGTTTAGCTAGCTTTTTCGCCGCACCTATCGGTGCAAAACTTGCACATAAATTACCTGCAGCAACATTGAAAAAAGCATTCGCAGTATTGTTGTTAATTGTGGGGCTTAAATTAGTGTTGGATTCTAATGTTTTTATAATTGCCATGCTCAAGTGATAAGTGTAACTGGCCAAGTTGATTTTAATTTTTTGAATATAATTCTTAACTGTCAGATTTTATCGTGGTTACTTCAAATAAGAAGACACAATTCGCTAAACCAATTGTAGTCTCTGAAATTCTTCTCTCATAGCGGGCCTGTTCTTGTATTTTTGAAGTAAGGATTCCTTTAATTCTTTAGCAGCTAAAAGCCCACCCTTCACACCTGCCATCTTTTTTAAATAGCGCACCAAGGCTTTATATTCATTTCTACCGGTATTAGTAGCTTCAATTTCGATGGCTGATTTATAAAAGCCCAATAATTCTTCCGAATATTCAGGGTCCAGTAGATGGGTGAATTCCATGATCATGTAAATATTGTTTGATCCCCCGACAAGCTGGAGCAGTTCTAAGGTCATTCCTTCCTCTATGAAAATCTGGGCCAAATCGTTCGGTGGTATTCCCTGATAATAGCGCTGTTGGCGTTTTTTCAACTCAGTAATCAAGCGATTTCGTTCAAATTCCCAGTCGCCAAGGGGAATGGTTTGCTTAAAACACCTGTAATACGCAATCTCTGAAGTGTTCTCTACAAACAGTTCTCTGGCAAGATTACGATATTGGGTATCATCTCCCAACTGCTTATACACTTCAAGCAATTGCACTTTCCAATCATGAATTGTACCCGCCTCATTTTCTTGACCTGCAATTTGAATTCCCTCAAGGATTAACCCTTTAGCCTGATTATAATCATTATCGGCGAGGGCATTATCCACCCGAATTTGGCGGAATTTACTATAATTCAAATACGCGTCAATTATAGTATCAGCTTCCTCGGTTTTTCCTTCGGATTGCAAAAGGTCAATCCTTTTCAATAAATATTCTTGTAAGTAATACTTTTTACTCCAACCTTCCGAATCGGCCAGTTCCTTGATTTTAAGGTCCAGAAATTGATGGGCCTTATTCCGGTGGTTCAATACGATGGCAGTTTCAAAAAATAGCGTTTCTAAATGATCTCCTACACCGTAATCATTATAATCGGAGTTCTGTACTTGTTTATGTAGCCATTCAAAAATAATGTTCTGTAAGGCATTTGATTCATTTGTGTTCAGGATGTTTCCAATCATTTCAAAAGATTCCGCTATGGCACTACCGCATTGCCCCGAGGAATCGTCCATGTATTGAATGGCTTTGACACCTTCCATGGCGATGGCAGCTACAATGGAAAAGGCTTCGCTAAAATTTCCCTTCCCATAATAATCCTCGGCTAGGATAAGATAATGATCAACATCACGCATGGCTTTGTAACTATGGCGATAATCAATATACCCCCCATATTCATAGTCCTCAAAAATCCCATTAACCTGGTATTGGTAGTACCCAATAGTTTCCCGATGGTCTATAGCTTCCGGCTTTGAAAAGGTTGAAACGAAGTGCCGTCTGAACGCTTCATTTTGACTTCCATAGTCACGCACAAAGCTCCTTAGATCCTCAGCACTAGTAGTTTCTAGTAAGTATTCCCAATTTTGTGGATTTGGTTGTTGCTGCGTTATTTGGGTAACGGTTTGTTCGTCCATTATTGCAATGGCTACTGCGGCGACATGTTTACAAATGACCCCGTCGTAAGGGCAATCACAATAGTAACTACGGACGCCACCTTCACCATCAGCTTCGATTTTTACCTTGTAGTTTCCGTAGTTGCCTAAAACCTTTGCCGACCAGGCACCCTTACTTTTCTCCTGTAATTTTAATACATGGCCATCTTCGAAGTATTCTTGGCCACGGCCAAATATAACACTGGGTATTTTGTTTAAAAAATCATCCATTCCAGATCCAATTTGTTACTTAACAAATATAGAATAACCGTTTTATTGTTAAAACAGAAAGATGATCTTTTGAGGATCAATACGATCCGTTTTACAGATTGTTGAATTCTCGAGATCCAATAGGCGAAATTCATCACCTTTTACCCTATCGGTAAAAATGTCTTTCCTGGACCGATTTCTCATCTTGGATGAAGCACTGGATTTGCCAACAAGTTCTTTTCATAGATATTTTCTTGCCAATACACCAACCTGTTGAAAGTAGATGTTAAGAGCGAAATAAGGGAAATATATGGCAGTTAAATGTTAATTGAAAATAGCTGTTCTCCCCTCACTTTTATATCCATGAAACGTCTATGGGTAAAATTGCAGTCTAAATATCATTTTGGACAATGGTCTTCAGCATCGTTTTTCTGGTACGATTATCAATATTTCTGACAGCTATACCCAATGCTTTTCGCGTCCCCACAAATATGGCCATTCTTTTGGCCCTTGTAAGTGCGGTATAGATAAGGTTTTGATAAAGCATATTAAAATGCTGCAACACCACTGGAATAATTACCGCGTCGAACTCACTACCCTGTGATTTATGGATGGTAATGGCATAGGCCAAATCCAAGTCTAACACATCTTGTTTTTCGTAGTGTACCTGCCGTATATTTTCACCTGTTTTATAGGTGATCTCTAAAGCATTGGATAGGCTATCAATTGCCGTTATGTACCCAATATCGCCATTAAAAACTTCGAGGTCGTAGTTATTTCTTCGCTGAATCACCCTATCTCCGGCACGGAATGTACGGTCGCCAACTTTTAAACTTGCAATTCCTTCTTTTTCTGGATTAGCGGTTGCCTGTACCAATTGATTCAGATTACGCGCTCCCATACTTCCAACCGTCATGGGAGTCAGTATCTGCACCTCCGTATGCTCTCCCAAGCGCTCTTTTATTGTTTTTGTATAGAGCCTTACCACCATTTCCGAGGCGGTAAATCCATAATTAATACTGGACCAAGGATGAATCTTTTTCACAATCCCTTTTAAGGCTTCCGCATTGGATTCCGACCGCAATAGCGATTCAATATTGGTGTGCAAGAATTTATTAGGAATATTAAAAATATACGAGCGAACTCCAGTGTTTTTTAACCTTTCTATTTCCTCTTTACTGGTAGGATTAATGTAAATATCCTTCTCCTGGGTGATGGTTTTATACCTATCATCCGATTCCTCATCTCCCTGCTCCCGTAGAAAAGCTAAACCTTCATTATCTATCAAATACCGCATTGACTTTCTTATTTTCTTAATGAAAAGCGTTTGCTCCTTGGTCGCTTCTTCCGAATCTATAAAAAGACAATCCACTTTTTTATTCCAGATATCCGGCATATGGATGGGCGATTCTATGCGGGGAATTTTACGCTGAATTATTCCGTGGGCAAATTTTATTATTTGGCTTTCGCTGGCCTGTCTGAACACCTTTTTTAGATTAAAAACCGGCACTTCTTCACTTTCTATCAAATCTTTCAACACATTACCGGCTCCTACCGAGGGTAATTGATTGGAGTCGCCAATAAGCAGTAGCTGTACTGAAAGAGGGGTTGCTTTTAAAAGGGATGCCATTATGGAAATATCGAGCATAGAGCTCTCGTCAATAATGACAAAATCCGTATCCAGTTGATCTTCCTCGTTTTTCTTGAATTGTCCTGTGTGTGGTTGCCAGACCAGTAATCGATGTATGGTTTGTGCTTCCTCCCCTATTACTTCACTCATTCGCTGCGCTGCTCTACCTGTAGGTGCTGCAAGGGTCACTCTTTTCTTCATCGCCAACAGTAATTTCACCAAAGCTTTGGTAGTGGTCGTTTTTCCACATCCCGGTCCGCCAGTTAAAATTGAAAAGGGATGTTGGCAAATTCCGTAAACGGCATCAAACTGTTCTTCGCTCAAGGGAAACTCTTGAAGTTTATTAAAGCGCTTCAACCAATTTTTAACTCTTTCTGTATCGATGACCACCTCATTCTTAAGAAAAGACTTCACAATTTTTGCAGTGTGCAACTCATCAAAATACAAGGACTTGGAGTAATAGCACTTCACCGCTAGTTCTCCTTCTTGCTTTAACCGAACTTTTAAATCGTTATTCTTTTCCATTTGGCGTACTACCTCCTGGCACAAATCGGAAAAATCCTCCTTTAAGAGGGTTTTGACCTCTTTTTGAATATTCTCCAACTCTAGGTAGCAATGGCCTTGTTCCCTTGCAGCGGAAAGTACATGGCTCACTGCTGCTTGCATTCGTTTGGGGCTGTTCTTTGCAATCCCCATACTCAATGCTATTTTATCGGCAGAAAAGAAACCAATACCATAAATATCCTTTGATAATTGGTAAGGATTATTTTCCACGATTTTGATGGCATCATTCCCATAGGTTTTAAAAATCTTGACCGCAAATAAGGTACTTACACCATATTCCTGCAGAAACAGCATTACATTGCGGATCTCTCTATGTTCCGTCCAAGAGGATTCTATTTGTGCCAGCTTTGTTTGCGCTATTCCGGGAACTTCCTTCAAACGTTCAATATCACTTTCAAAAACATCCAGGGTATCTTTTCCGAAATGCTTTACGATCCGTTTGGCAATTTTAGGTCCCACTCCATAGATTAGACCAGAACCAATATATTTTTCCAAGGCCGATGCACTGGAAGGTTTTCGCTCAAAGGTGCTATGCGATTTAAATTGTTCCCCATACTTGGCGTGTTGCACCCATTCTCCCTCAAACTCCATGGTGGCCCCGGCAAATACATTTGCCTGATGCACTGTTACTGTTTTCAGTTCATGGGGTTTGCCAATAGGGCTAACCCGCAAGACAGTCCAGCCGTTTTCCCTGTTGTGATAGGTAACTCGTTGTATGACCCCTATAAGTTTTTCCATGTTTGACCTATATTGTACACAATCCTGCCAAAAATAAGCATTGTATCAGGGAAATTGAGTGAAAAACAAAATCAACCAAATCTTAAGATCCCTTCAATGGGCATCCAATATCAATATATTCAAACACCAGGATATCCGGATAAATATCCGTAGTCTTTTATCTCGACAAATTACTATTTAGTTTTTTCAAGATACCTAATAGTAATTTTCTAAGAGCAAAAACACAAAATAGGTTACAGTTTCTTTTGCCATGGACTTAGTAGGTCGATAGATAATTCCAATGCTGATTGTTTTACTGCAAATATCGAACTCCTATTTCAATTTACACACAACTTTTGAACTTGATCCATTTCGGCGGAAACACAAAATATTTCAGAGCCTTTAGCCTTAGGTAAATAACAAATAAAACCCCGTAAATTGAGTATATACGGGGTTCTCCATTTCAGGATACTGATTTTTAGAATTGAAATCCATACTGAACTTTCAATCCAAAAGCTAGGGTCCGTAACTCCTCTACATATTGGCCCGGGAGTACATCCCTCCTAGCAGTGATTAAACTTCCAAATGAATAAGCCGTCGGATTTTGATTATTATACTCAACAATCCTTTCCTTTGAAAGACCAGGCTTTATATCCTTTAGCCCATAGTCCAAAAACAGCCCCAAATAAAGGGATCGTTTATTTTCCAAGATTAGTTTTGCCCCGCTCTCTAGATGTGCTAAAACGTTGGTCTTCAAGGCTAGATTTGAATTAGAATTTTTCACACGACCAAATTCGCCAAATCCGGAAAATTTAGGCTCGGTCAATTCAGCATCATATTGCTCATAATAGCCACTGGTTTTTAAGGAAGTGGACAAGCTTTGATAATCCGAAGCTAAAACAAAACCTGTCTTAACACCAGCAACCGCATAGAACCGAGTCTTACCCAGAGATTCATATTGAATCTGGAAGGGAATGTTCAAGAAATATACTTCTTGGCTTTCAGAAAAACTATCAGCTCGATACCGAAATTCGAACTCCTCACCTTCGGAATCCTGACTCATATAAGCCCCTTGAATTTTGGACCTAGAAAAAGCTCCTTTCATATATTGTAATTCAGCACCCGTTCCTAGACTCCAATTTTCAGAAAAATAGTAGGCATACATACTTCCTATTCCAAAGCCGTTTTCCAATTTACTTTTCTGTTCAAGCGCTTCATATCCTAATTTGGAAAAAGAACCATGAAGGTTAAATGAGACTTCATTATTGGATTGTGCCAAAACATGCCCACTTATACCACCTAGCACAAGTACTATTACAGGCATTATAATTATATTCTTTATGGCTATTTTAAAAGTATTAGTTTTCATAGTTATATTTATCATCAACGTAATTATAGAGAAACACGGACACCTCCTACTTTATAATAAATTTGAGTGTTCTATTAATGTTCATAGACCTAACCTTCAATATATACACCCCCATTTGAAGGTTATAGGGCAGATTTATATTGGTTCTCTTGCTATTTGGTTTAATTTCCTTGATTAGCATGCCGTTCAAATTATATATTGAAAGCTGCATTGATTCGAGCTCTTTATCTGGAAAATCGGCAACAAACTCCATCGTACCTCCAGAATTTACTGGGTTTGGAGCCAAGGATACATTTAAAGTTTCCTTTAACTGGATCGAAAACGTACAGGTTTTTAAGACATCCCCATTTTCGGTTTCCATCTCTACATGATATGAGCTCTTCGCATCCAATAGATCCAACGCATTTTCCCCTGCAGAATAATATTGGCCACTACCAATTTCAAGTCCATTTTTATACCAACGATAATCTACAAATTTGTAACCACCATTGGTGCTCGGGTTATTATTAACCAGTAATACATTATTAAATTTTTGAACTACAATGTCCTCAAAATTGAAGTTCTTCTCCACCATAATATTATATTGCTTGCTTAAAAGTCCATCTCCCGAAGTCACTACCACCGTTTCTCTGTAAATTCCAGGTACTGGTGCATTGATGGTGAAGATCTTGTCCCGATCCATTGTTGAACCTTGAATCTGTTCAAGTTGAATTTGCACCTTATCATCAGAATTCCCGCAGCCAATTAAGTAATAAATATCCTCAGAAGGATTGGAGTAAAAAGTTCCATTAATAACCGCGGTTTTTAAGCCAGCCTCACTACCAAATACCTTCAGGGTCCTTTTCACAGGATCGGCAGCTTCGTAATTTTCGTTACCTGGCTGCGAAGCCGTGATGACGATTTGCCCACCTCTTAGAATTTTCACAAACCCATTGACCCCAACAGTAGCTGCCGGATTTTCTGTCTTATAGGTATAAGAATATTTTATAGGTAGACTAGAGGTTGATATTGCACTCAACTGAAAATCTTCAGCTGTTAGTTGATAACGTGCTTCAATTTCCTCAAATGTGATACTTTGTGATGCTTTATTAATTACCATACTGGCTGTTAGTACCCGGTCGTTATGGTTATCCTGGCTTACCGTGGCAGCA